>CBQWHS010000025.1:0-15075 GCA_967728665.1 uncultured Chryseosolibacter sp.
GAAGTCGTGGACACTTATGACGATCCTAAACTTGCTCTTGAGGAAACAAAAAAAGCATTCCTTATGATTTCGAAGAGCTTCGGAAACGCAGAACAGAAAGCTAAAAAAATTACGCTCTTCAACGAAGCGCAGGAAAAAATACAAAAGCACGAGCCCAAAACTCAATTATAATAAACTCCATTTTTTAACAAACGAACGTAAAAAATTAAGAATATGAAAAAGTTAGCAGTTATAGTGGTGATGGCGATGATGGCAACAGGTGCCTTTGCTCAGGACGCGATCACGAAGTTTTTCAACAAATATCAGAACGATGAGACTTTCAACCAGGTGAATATTTCCAGTAAAATGTTTGGCCTTATAACGAACATGGAAATTGAAACTCCGGATGACAAGGACATCGTTGAAGCGATCAGTAAACTCAAAGGATTGAAAATTCTTGCAAAGGACAATGCTCGAAATGCACGCGACCTTTACAAAGAAGCATTCTCGTTGATTCCAAAAGACTATGAAGAATTAATGACTGTTCGCGACAAAGACAAAGACATGAAATTTCTCATCAAGGAAAGTGGTGGAAAGATTTCTGAATTGCTGATGGTCATGGGAGGCAATGATGAATTCATGGTCCTTAGCTTGTTCGGCGAAATCGACCTGAAGCAAGTCTCACGCATTGGAAAAAAGCTGGACGTTAAAGGACTCGAGAACCTTCACGGAATGGACAAAAAGGGTATGTACAAAGGCGACAAAGACGAGAAGGACGAAAAGAGTGAGAAAAAAGAAACGAAGCCTACTTCAAAAGACAATTAGCGTTCGAAAAGCGTTGCCTTCATGCAACGCTTTTTATCTTTACAGCATCTTGTCAGAAACGTAACTCCATATGAAAACCTCCATCCTGACCCTTGCCTTTGTTGCTTTCGTAACCGTTTCTGTTTCCGCGCAAAGCGAAAGTTTTCTCATGTTGAAATCTAAGTTTCGTGGTTCTGAAAATGTCTTTTCATTTGGAACGTCAGGCTTTCTGGCCAAGACTATTCTTTGGGCAGCCGGCGAACGTGAATATAAACAAGTGTTTCGCGATGTAAGGCACGTTCAAATGATTATCATCCCCAAGAAATCGTTCCGTCAAAAAAATGTAACGCTTGGCGGATTTAAGAAGGCCGCGAAAAAAGAGGACCGGTTCGAAGAAGTAATGACCATTCATGATGAGGGTGATGACGTTTCGCTGTTGTTGCAGGCAGGCGAAAAAAATAGCATTAATCGTTACTTGCTCCTGGTTGAAGACAACTCTGAAGTCGTTGCGATAGAATTGGTTGGATATATCGATCAACAGGCGCTGCGCGAAAGCTTCAAACGCCCTAACAATTATAAACATCTATGATTAAGCAATATTTAGTTTTAGCATTATTTGCGATTTGTGCCTCGACTTTTTCTCTGGCTCAAAGTGCAACCACAGAAAAACTTCATAAGAATAATGAAGAGGCGTTATCGTTATTTTTCTATAACAACACACTTCGGATGCTAAATCAGTCTGAAGACAAAGGCTTCGATGAACTGATCAAGAACATAGAGAAAATGAAATTTCTTATGATTAAGAAGACTGGCGATTTGAACACGTCGGGTTATAAAAAACTCGTGAACGATTATCAGTCTGAATCTTTCGAAAATATTATGACGAGCCGTTTTGAAGGAAAGAACTTCGATGTTTTTGTAAAGGAAAAAGATCGCAAGACGAAAGGCATGCTTGTGCTCGTAAATGACGCTGAAAATCTATATGTACTTGATATTGTTGGTAGCATTGCTCTTAACAAGGTCACGGAACTTTACAAAACCATCGATAGCAGTTCTGAAATCGGTAAGAAAATAAAAGCTTTCACAAGCAATGGTGATGATGATAAAAAGAGAAAAGCCAGTGATCATTAGTTTGTAATTTCACTCCTTCTTCAACGACTAATTTTTCATTAACTTTCTTTTTTCATCATCAACCCCTTCAGTGTTGGAAACTGTTTTATCTATTTCAAATCTGACCAAACACTTTGGACGGATCAAAGCTGTAAACAATATTAACCTCGAAGTGAAGCGAGGAGAGGTGTTTGGAATGCTGGGACCAAACGGCAGTGGAAAGACAACGACACTCGGTATGTTGATGGGCGTTGTGAATCCGACCTCCGGTGCATTTTCATGGTTCGGCGAGCAACCCAATCATCAGATTCGTAAAAAGATTGGTGCAGTTCTCGAACATCCCATCTTCTATCCCTATCTCTCAGGTCAAAAAAATCTTGAGCTTAACGCGATGATTAAAGAGTGTGACCCAGGTAACATTTCAAAAGTTCTGGAGATCGTTGAACTGAGTGGTCGCAAAGATGATAAATACAAAACATATTCCCTTGGGATGAAGCAACGTCTGGCTATCGCTTCAGCGCTGCTCAACGACCCGACCGTGCTCATTTTGGACGAGCCAACCAATGGACTTGATCCGATGGGCATTGCAGAAATACGCGGACTGATCACAAAAATCGCGGAACAAGGAAAGACAATTATATTGGCGAGTCATCTTTTGGATGAAGTTCAAAAGGTTTGCACACAATTCGCTGTCTTGAAGAAAGGACATCTCATTCACACAGGACCAGTTGCCGATGTTGGCAAAGGATCTGAGACAGTAGAGGTCGAAGCTGACGTTGTAAATCTTAGTGAGTTGTTGCTGTCATTTTCCGGAACAGCTTCCATCAATCGGGAGAATGGAACATTGCAAGTTTCTCTTCGGGATGGATTTAAAAGTAAGGACCTGAATAAATTTTTGTTCGATCAAGGCGTCACCGCTTCACAAATTGTGACGAAGAAGAAAAGTTTGGAAAAACAGTTCCTTGAAATTCTTGCTGAAAATCATTCCTGATTTAACTACCCACCCAACTTTAGATTTATGGTGCTTCACCTTCTCAAAATAGACCTGAAAAAACTAACAAGCTACCGGACGTTCTGGGTTGTTTGTGGCTTATACTTCATCACGCTTGCGTTTGCAACTGCAAGTGGAATGGAATTTCTAAAATGGCTGGCGAATACTTTTGAAGACTTTGGACAAAAATTGAATATCTCTAGGATCCCACTTTATCATTTTCCGGATGTGTGGTTGAATCTCATCTGGTTCAGCGGATGGTTTAAAGTTGTGCTCGCTATCATGGTGGTGATTTCTGCTACAAATGAATTTTCGTATCGCACGTTGCGGCAAAATATCATTGATGGACTGAGTCGTGAACAATTTTTATTATCCAAGATTCTCACAAACGTTCTCCTCAGCTTGATGAGCGCGGTTATGATTTTCCTGATTGGATTTGTAACAGGATTGATCTACAGCCCTTCAACTGTTTATGGGAATATGTTTGCCGACCTTGAGTTTTTCCCGGCATACTTTCTCGAAATATTTTTCTTTTTGTCTTACGCATTGATGATTAGCATGCTGATCCAGCGATCAGGTTTGACGATCATTGTTCTTTTGCTTTCGCAGATGATTGAGTTGATCATTACTGCAAACATTGATGAAGAACTTCCCTGGTTGATTCGATATTTTCCAATGAAATCATTGTGGTATTTGATTGAATGTCCGTATCCCCGTTATGCCTTCCAGGAGATTAAAGATTATCTGGATGTGAAGATTGTAGTAACCGTAATCGTCTGGACATTTCTCTTCAACTACTTCAGCTATTTGAAGCTTAAAAAATCCGATATTTAATTCTTTAAGCCACGAAGTTTAGAAGGCATTACTGTATCACCAAGGTTATAATTTGAATACTACTGCATTTCTCATTTCTTTGCGTTTTCTCTGGGCGTACTGCAGTTAAATGCATTCTATTTTTTTGCATCTTCTTTGAATTCCCCTTGCGGTTGAATGTATTTGTCTTGAAGGCAATAAAACACTAAGGCGTCACAAAGCTTATGGATTCACGCAACAGCTGTCATCGCTTAGCGTACTTCACATCTCATTCATGCTTCGGGCATGCATTTCGTACGATAAAAAATCTTAGTGTCCTTCGTGTTACCGCATTTATTTTGATTTCCTTCATGCGTTCTGCGTTTAAAGAGTTTTCTATCGTCTCTCTAATTATTTCCTTAGTTGTTTTTGCGGTTGCCTAGCGCCTGAGTTTTAATTACCTTCATTGAAAACTAATAACCATGGGAAAATTATCTCGCCGGGATTTCATCTCTAGAGTTGGTGCAGGATCAGCACTCCTCTCATCAGTCTCCTTTGATAACTTAGCCAAACCATTTCCACAAGAGAAAAAACTTGGTGTCGCGCTGGTTGGCCTCGGAAGTTACTCGACCAATCAACTTGCTCCAGGTTTGGAAAAATGTTCGAAGTGTTACCTCGCCGGAATTGTAACAGGAACACCTGAGAAAGCGGAGAAATGGAAGGCCAAGTATAATATTCCCGACAAAAATATTTACAACTATCAAACGTTCGATCAAATCGCCGATAACAAGGACATCGACATCATTTATGTAGTGCTACCGAATTCCATGCATCACGAATTTGTGATTCGGGCTGCGAAGGCGGGCAAACATGTGATCACAGAAAAACCGATGGCTATTTCAGTGAAGCAATGTCGAGAGATGATTGATGCTGCTAAAAAAGCGAACGTGAGATTGTTTGTTGGTTATCGATTGCATTTCGAACCATTCAACATGGAAGCTGCGCGCATTGGCCAGTCAAAAGAATTTGGGAAAGTCAAAATCATCGAGTCAGCATCTGGGTTCAAAAGTGGTGATCCGAAACAATGGCGCCTTCGGAAAGACTTGGCAGGTGGTGGTGCTATGATGGATGTTGGAATTTACGCAATCCAGGGAGCGCGCTATTGCACTGGCGAAGAACCCATCAGTGTAACTGCGCAAGAGTTTAAAACCGATCCAATTAAATTTAAAGAAGTGGATGAGACCATCTTCTGGCAAATGGAATTTCCAAGTGGAGCTGTGTCAAATTCAGCTACAAGTTACGCTTCTCAACTTGAACGATTATATCTATCAGCGGAGAACGGCTGGCTCGAACTTCGCCCCGCCTTTGGTTATGGGCCCATCATGGGGAAAACACATAAAGGACCGCTTGACCTTCCTGTCGTTCATCACCAGGCGTATCAGTTTGATGGAATGGCAACATGCATTCTTGAAAACAAACCAAGCAATGCGGATGGCGAAGAAGGGTTACGTGATATGAAAGTAATCGAAGCCATTTATGAATCAATCCGGACAGGAAAGAAAGTCAAGATCGCCTAAACGTCAACCGGCTTTAGTGCTGTGAAATATTTAACGTGATCCGTTCGTGTGTAGAAGTTAGTCCGCAGCGCATCAAGGAATAATTTTGTAACCTTATACGATGTGTTGAAAGGTGAACGAGAAGGGTTATGAAAAGTGCAATGGTGGACGAGCGGCTTTTGAAAAAATCAAATGGCGCATCACGAAAAAAGAGTTCCTGGCTGGAGCAATATCAAAACGTCAGGCGTTATTCAGAATTTATTTGTGAACCGCTGGCCGTTGAAGATTATGTTGTTCAGCCATGCGAGGATGTTAGTCCACCGAAATGGCACCTGGCACATACTACTTGGTTTTTTGAGGAATTTATCCTCGTTCCACATTACAAAAACTACAGACGATTTCATCCCAAGTTTTCATTTCTGTTCAACAGTTACTATGAAGCGATAGGAAGCAGAATACTTCGCCCGGATCGCGGCAACATGTCTAGGCCAACGGTAGACGAAGTTTTTCAATATCGGGCTTATGTTGACGAGCATATGAATTACTTGCTGGAAGATTTTCCATCGGAAGCCATCTCTACATTGGAAATCGGACTTAATCACGAACAACAGCATCAGGAATTATTGTACACCGATATTAAATTCATCCTCGGTCACAATCCGATTTTTCCGGCGTATCAATCACAAATTAGAGAAACACCATTGTCTGAACACGATTATGAGTTTGTATCAATATCAGACGGAAAATATCACATTGGCCATAGAGGAAATGGATTTGCCTATGACAACGAAACTGGCGCCCACACGGTGTACTTAAACTCCTTTGCTATACGGAAAAGCCTGGTAACAAACATGGAGTATTTGCAATTCATGCAGAGCGGTGGCTATCAGCATCCGGAATTTTGGTTGAGTGATGGCTGGCAATGGGTAAAGGATGTGCGTATAAAGGCACCGTTGTATTGGCACTTTATTGATAGTGCGTGGTGTCGATATTCGCTTGCCGGATTGGAGCGCGTGAATCCCGAAGAGCCTGTGACGCACATTAGTTTTTATGAGGCCTCAGCATTTGCCTCCTGGAAAGGAATGCGTCTTCCGAGCGAATTCGAATGGGAGGCTGCCAGCGATAAATTCTCATGGGGTGTTCGTTGGGAACACACCAACAGCGCGTATCTGCCGTACCCGAAATATTCTAAGCCAGATGGCGCGCTTGGAGAATACAATGGAAAATTCATGGTGAATACAATGGTGTTGCGCGGAGCTTCTGCGTTCACGCCGGAGAATCACTCGCGGAAAACTTATCGCAATTTCTTTTATCCACATCTCCGTTGGCAATTTAATGGCATCCGCCTTTGCAAATAATTGCGATATGATAAAAACACTAACGCATGTCGGAGATGAATTGCTTAAGACGGTTGAACGTGGACTATCGGCTTCCAACAAACAACTTCCAAGTTGGTTGTTATATAACGCGGAGGGAGACAAGCTCTTTCAGCGCATTATGGATTTGCCATCATATTATATTACAAAATGCGAATATGAAATCCTGGTAAAGTACAAAGCAGATTTGTTCAGTTATTTTAAACCGTTCAAAGAATTTTTTCAGATCGTTGAGCTTGGTTCCGGAGACGGAATAAAGACAGAAATTTTGATCCACTATTTAACATCTGAAGGGATTAAGTTCGCATATCGACCGGTGGATATTTCAACGGATGCACTGGAAGATTTAACTAAGCGATTGCATGACCACTATCCCGGCATCGATCTTCGTCCAAGCACGGCTGAATATTTTGAGGCACTTCATAACCTCGATGATCACCATCGAAAACTGATTTTATTTCTGGGAGCCAATATTGGTAATTTTACAGTGCGCCAATCGTTTCATTTTCTGAAAAAATTATCGGATGAATTGCTTCCGTCGGATTATGCCATCATCGGGTTTGATTTGAAGAAAGACCCTCGCCTCATAGAACGTGCGTACGATGATGAAGAAGGTGTTACAAGGAAATTCAATCTTAATTTGTTGAAGAGGTTGAATAATGAAGTCGGCGCATGCTTTGATGTTAGTGCCTTTGATCACTTTGAAAGTTATGATCCTCAGACAGGCACTGCAAAGAGTTTCCTCGTGAGTCTCAAAGATCAGGATGTATTTATCGGCGGGCTACAGCGTTATTTCCATTTCGCGCAGTGGGAAACAATCCATACCGAGATCTCACAGAAATATGATCTGTTAATGCTGGAGAGAATTCTTCATGATGCACACTTGGAAATCGTAGACCTCTTTTTTGACTCTCAACATTATTTTTGTGATGTGCTGGTAAAGAAAAGGATTCTGACCACCGCGTGAAATGCAGTAGCCAGAATCAAAGATCATTTCGCGCCACGCTGGGCTTGCACTTCCTTTGCACTTATTGCACTCGCTTTATTTTCAAAATTATTTCTGACGTAAGTCAATACATCTGCAATTTCCTGGTCACTCAGGTGTGACATTGCGGGCATGACATTCGCAAAAGTTTCCCCATTCACGTCAATCTCCTGGTCAAGTCCTTTTAACAAAACGTTTATCAATGTTTTCTTATCCCCCATAGTCCATTTCGTTTTGATCAATGGAGGATTTAAATCCGGAACACCGGATCCATCGGCCTGGTGACAAGCAAGGCAATACGTTTCGTAAACACCTTTTCCTTTTTCGATCGATGCTTTCTCGGTTGCTGTTTGCGCAAAACCAGTTATTGAAAGCATCGTAACAATAACAACTGTAATTCCTTTGATCGGCTTCATTCTTGTCTATTCAATTCTGTCTTCTGGATTCTCTATTCTTCATTCTATTCTGTCTTCTATTTCTTATAGCTGATCTTCCAAATTCTTCCCTTCACGGAATCGGAAATATATAATGATCCATCTGGACCTTGTGCTAAACCACACGGCCTGAATTTCGCATCGCGAGTATTCTTCACAACATCGGCGCCAGCGAATCCACTCGCAAAAACTTCATAATCGCCTGACGGCTTACCGTCATTTCCCATGGGGACGAAAACAACTTTATAACCTTGCTGATCTTTTGGCGCGCGGTTCCAGCTTCCGTGAAAAGCAATAAATGCACCATTTTTATACTTCGCAGGAAATTGGCTGCCGGTATAAAACAGCAAGGCGTTCGGAGCCCAGTGACCAGGGAATGCCATAATCGGAGTGTCTACACCTTCACATCTTCCTTGCTTTTTCGAATCACCACCATATTCAGGCGCGAGTATTTTTTTCTTTTGGAATGGATCGTAATAACAATATGGCCATCCGAAGTTTGAGCCCTTCTTTGCCAGGAAGAATTCTTCAGCGGGAATTTCCGCGCTTTGTTCGTCTGTATATAATTCCGGATACAACATAGAAAGTTGGTCGCGTCCGTGTTGCATGATGTACAACTCATTGTTTGTATTGTTCCAATCGATACCTACAACGTTACGGATACCGGTTACATAGCGCACACCTTCCGGATACGATTGATTAAACTTATCCGCTTTGAATTGCCAGATGCCACCTGCAGTTTCAAGAATCGGACATGGGTCCATGCCGGGAGAGCCTTTTGTTCTGTCTACTGCCTGACAAGCATTTGAAGGAGCGCCTATGTTAACGTAAATATTTCCAGCATTGTCGAGTGCGATGGATTTAGTTTCGTGTGTTCGTTTGTTCAACAAGCCTGTCACCAACGTTTCAGGTTTGTCGGTTGGATTGATTTCATTTTTGTCGTTGAACGTGTAACGGTAAATCGCTTCATTAGATGACGCGTATAAATATTTTCCCTTTATCACAATTCCAGTTCCGCCGAAATCTCCAAAGGAATTTACAACTTCATATTTGCCATCATTGTCTTTATCGCGCAGCACTGCGATTCCACCTTTGTCATCAACTTTCGAGAACTTCACGTAGATGTCGCCATTTGTGTGAACCACTAAGTGTCGATTTTTTCCAAGTTCAGGAACAATCATGCTTGATTGGAAACCAGCTGGCAACTCCAGTACGACATCGTCATCTGCGGGTTTCGGGATTTCAGTAAAACCGGCAAGAATAAGAAATGCCGTTGCGCATAAATAAGAGATTTTTGTTTTCATAGGCATATTGTTGTGCTGCGAAAGTTAAACGCGCTTTCGATCAATTTCAAATACTAACCGATAAATGAGATAACGGGTCGCTGCCGCTGAATGTTTGGAAGCGCATGATGATAAGATAAAAATGAGAGAGTCTTTCCGATTTTATTTGAACAATACTAAAATCCAAAATATTGCTTTGAATTGAAGTAGCTGATGTCTTTAACCATTCGCCCAATGGCAGAAAGATCTTCCGGTAACTGTCCTTCCTGGATGTCTTTTGCTAGAAGACCGCAAAGTATTCGCCTGAAATATTCATGTCGAGGAAATGACAGGAAGCTGCGCGAATCGGTAACCATTCCGACAAATCGCGAAAGCAATCCCATATTTGAAAGAACGTTCATTTGTTTTTCCATCCCATCCTTTTGATCGAGAAACCACCATCCTGAACCAAACTGAATTTTCCCCGGTGTTGTTCCATCGCTGAAATTTCCTACCATCGTAGCAAACACTTCGTTTTGTGATGGATTCAAATTGTAAATGATTGTCTTTGCGAGCTGATCGGTGTTATCGAGATAATCAAAAAATCTGGACATGTGAATTGCCTGTGGGTATTCACCGACCGAGTCGTATCCTGTGTCGGGTCCAAGCAATCGTTTCATCCGTGTGTTGTTGTTGCGCATAGCGCCGAGATGAAACTGTTGTGCCCACTTTTTTTCATGATAGAATTTGCAAAGATGTATCAGCACGGCGCATCGAAACTGAAGTTTCTCTTCCGGAGAAATCAATTTGCCTTCTTTCGCTTTTTGGAAAATCGTGGGTGCAGCAGAGAGCGCTTGCGCATCGAAATAAAGTGATTCAAGTCCATGGTCTGACGCACGGCAACCCATCGAAGCAAAAAAATCAATTCGTTTTTTTAGTGCTTCAATTAATGTTTCGAATGAATTGATCGGAACACCAGAAACATCTTCCAGCTTTTGTAAGTACTGACGATACCCGTCGATATCGTCTAATTGAAAAGACTTATCGGGACGGAAGGTTGGAAACATTTTAAAACCTGCCGATTGTTTAGCAAACTTTGCATGAAACTCCAGTGAATCCGTTGGATCATCGGTGGTACAGACAACTTCCACATTCATCTTATTGAGTAGCCCTTGTGTGCTGAAGTCATCCTGCTGAAGCATTGATGATGTCTCATCGTAGATTTCATCTGCTGATGATTCATCCAGCAATCGGCGAACGCCAAAATAATTTTTTAACTCAAGATGTGTCCAATGATAAAGCGGATTTCGCATTGTGTAAGGAACAGTTTTGGCCCACACTCTGAATTTCTCCTGTGGTGATGCGTTGCCTGTGCAGTATTTCTCAGCCACTCCATTTATCCGCATGGCTCTCCACTTATAATGGTCACCTTCAAGCCACGCTTCAGTGATGTTCTTAAATTTTCGATTGGTGCAAATATCCTGTGGGGAAAGATGATTGTGATAATCCAGAATTCTCATGGGGGCAGCATACGATCCATATAGCTCGATCGCGTTTTCATCTTGCAGGAGAAAATCATCATCCAGAAATACTTTTGTTGTGCGGATCATGCTTCAGGAAATTTTTACGCTGGGATTAGATTACAAAGCGCCTTCATCTTTGAGCTTTTTGGTGAGGCTATCGAATTTTGTTTGCAGGTGTTCCTTCGTGTAAATGCTCTTGTCTTCCCGTGAGATCTTACGAGGGGAAAGAGTTTTTTTGAGCAGTTCATATTCTCTACGCAACACTGGATCAGCAAATAATAGTTCGGATAAATGGCGATCTTCATCCGGTGAACCTTCACCCTTGAGGCATCGTGCCATTAAAGCATAGGTTTCTATGGGATTCATTATAACCGCCACAATTATAAGACGGCAAAAATACCACAATACCCTACTTTTTCACAGAAATCGAATAACGGACGACTTAAGAAATTAGGGCCTAGAGACTGGTGGTGGGAATTGATTTTCGAAGGTATTTCAATGCCCTTCCCATTTGTGTATCGACTGTTTTTATGCTCAGATTTAAGGCTTCTGCAATCTCTTTATATTTCAAATCCTGGTCGCGACTCATGAGAAAAATCAGCTTGCATTGACGAGGCAACTTTTGAATCGCGGCTTCTATTTGCTGCTGTAAATCTTCATAATTCATAGATTCATAGGCAATAGAATTCTTGCACGGAATAGCAGCGGCATTCTCAAGAGCGGTGTTTCGCTCATTCTTCATTTTGCGTAAACAATCGAGTGATTTATTCCGGATGGAAGCCATCAGGTACGATTTAAATGAAACCGAAATCTGAATTTTAGTTCTGTTTTTCCAGAGGTTACAAAAGACATCATCCACAATTTCTTCAGCCAACTCATGGCTCTTAACAATTCGGTTTGCCGCGGTGCAAAGGTGCCTGTACATGGTCTTGAAAATCCTTTCAAAGGCACGGTAGTCATCGGCTACCACACGAGCAAAAAGCTCATCGAGTGTTTCCGTTTGTCTGGTGATGGGCTGGCGTACCAGAGTCTCCAGTACAACAGAAGAAATGGAGTTGGGTAGATTTGGGTTCATGCGCAATCGATTGTCATGCGATTCTACCATCTTTTTTCAAAATAAACATTATTTCTCTTGCATTGATCAAAACTATTTTTAGGGGATCGTTCCCGGGAACGGTCCCAACAAATTTTATATCTTTACAACATCTACCCGAATTACTATGAGCAGCGAGTCGGTCACCATCAAAGACATTGCTAAACAACTCGGCATTTCGAAGTCAACAGTGTCGCGCGCGCTGTCCGAACACAGTGATGTGAATCCTGAGACAAAACGAAGAGTGCTGGAGCTGGCGGAGAAATTAAATTATCAGCCGAACGCAATTGCACTTCACTTAAAACAACAGCGCACACATACTATCGGCGTTGTTATTCCCGAAATCATCAACAGGTTTTTCGCACAGGCGATCGGGGGCATTCAGAAAGTTGCAAACATGGCCGGATATCATGTGATGATTTGTCAATCGGATGACTCTTATGTTTCCGAACGAAAAAATCTGCAAGGACTATTAGCGATGCGTGTCGATGGTATCATTGTTTCCCTGTCGAGTGATACTGATCGCACGGATCACTTTAACGTATTGCTTCAAAAAAATATTCCGCTGGTTTTCTTTGATCGCGTGCCGGAGGAGATCGATGTATCACAAGTGCTCACCGATAATTACGATATAAGTTTTGAAGGAACAGAACATCTGATCTCGCAAGGTTGTAAACGAATTGCCATTATCGCCGGTCCACAAAATCTTTCAAATTCAAGAAACAGGTTGAAGGGCTACAAGGATGCGCTTGAGAAACATGGAATACAGGTAAAGGAAAATAATATTATCCATGGAAGTTTCCGGGGCGCGAACATTGAAGAATATACGCGTTACCTGATCAATCTTCAGCCACGTCCAGATGCAATTTTTGCAATAAATGATTACGCAGCGATTGAGATGATGCACGTGATAAAGAAAAACGGTCTGCGAATTCCGGATGACATTGCCGTGCTGGGTTTCAACAACGAGAACATTTCTCGATTGGTTGAGCCTGCATTGAGCAGTATTGATCATGCGCCAATTGAGATGGGTTCTCTTGCAGCTGAAATGTTGTTGAAGAAAATTGAAACCGGAAATTTATCGCCAGAGCACCGCTTGTTAAAGGCACGGCTCGTAGTACGGGAGTCAACTCACAAGATGAATGTATATGAAAAAAGGTCGGAAAGTCCGACCTTTTATTAACCCGTGAAAGCCATAAACCGTATGTCAAGAGCCTTCTGTTCTTAAGACGGATTACGGCTAAAAATTCCTTACAAGATTATTTACCTATTCAACCAGCCCTTTTCTCAGGGAGTCATCAGTTGCAATGCCTCGGTGCTTTTTGTGACAGGCCTCTTGCAAATTCTGTTACGACAAATGTAAATCGTGGTTTGGTTGTCGATCTTCTTGTTCTCAAGCAGTGGAAGATTTTCCTCATTGCCGCCCAGAAATATTGCCAGCGGATTGAAGTGTGTTTTGATTTCCTTTTTCAATTCAGCAGCATTCTGACCAACGATTGCAACTTCTACTAATTTATGTTCTTTTAACAATGCAACCTGCGCCCAGTAGGAGAAGAAAGGCTGTGATTGCACTTGTTCTGAAATTGCCTGTGACATCTTATCACTTATTTCCAAATATTTTTCGTCCTGGAAATATTCTCCAAGTCGGATGAGAACATCGGCTAAGACCGCATTTGAAGATGGTATCACCTGATCACTTAATTCTTTTCCCCGCGTGATTAATGCTCGTGTTGAATCGGATGAATAATAATACAAATCAGTTGTCGAATCTTTAAAATTTACAATAGCATGCTCTGCAAGAGCCTTGGCGCGATTGAGCCACTGGATGTCGAACGTTGATTCATACAAGCAGATGAAAGCGCGCGCAGTGATTACGTAGTCGTCTAAAAAGCCTTTTACTGAATTTTGCCCTTCGAGGTAGTTATGCCACAACTCATTGTTGTTATGCAGCATGGTTGTTGAAATAAAATCACCAGCTTTTAACGCGGCTTGTAAATACTTTGGATTTTCTAATGCGTCTGAAGCTTGGGTCAAGCCAATAATCATTAGTGCATTCCATGAAGTAATAATTTTGGTGTCCGTGCTTGGTCGGACACGTTTTGTTCTTTCATTAAATAATTTAAATCTCGATTCATTCAACAGCCGGTCTATGTTCTCTTTTGCAGTTAATTTCCTTTTTGCAAAGTCCTCGAGCCTGACTTGCTGGAATAAAATATTTTGATTGTTTTCCCAGTTTCCTGAATCGGCAATTGAGTAAAATTCATTGAACAACTCAGCATCCGTTGTTGCTTTCGCGATTTGTTCCTTCGTCCATATGTAAAATTTTCCTTCCTCTCCTTCACTGTCCGCATTGATGGAGGAATAAAATGCTCCTTCCGGTGATGTCATTTCGCGTGCAACAAAGTCGATTGTGTTCTTTATCCGATCAGCATAGAGTTCATCTTGAGTGATCTGGTAAGCATGAGCATATACGCTGATCAACTGTGCATTGTCGTATAACATTTTTTCAAAGTGTGGCACTTTCCATTTTGCATCGGTCGAATAGCGTGCAAATCCACCTCCGATGTGATCATATATTCCGCCCATGGCGATCTTGTCAAGGGTGAGCGTGGCCGCCTGCAATGCTTGTTTATCTTTTGTAACGGAATAATAAGCAAGTAAAAATTCCAGGTTAGAGGGTAACGGAAATTTTGGTGATCCGTTCAAGCCTCCGTTCGAAAGATCGAAGTTGTGAATTAAATTTTGGTAATAATCTCCTGCAGTATTTTCCAGTTTATTATTTGTCGTGATGACAGGTTCAATTTTTCGAATGGCCTCTGTTAACGAGCTCGCTTGTTTCAATACATTTTCCGGTTGTTCACGGTAAGCGTTTGCTACTTGTTCCAGCAAGATTTTCCATTGTGCTTTCGGGAAATAGGTTGCTGCATAAAACGGTTTTCCATCCGGCAACGCAAAAGCATTTAAAGGCCATCCGGCGGAGCCGTTAAGTACTTCGGAAGCGTTGATGTAAATCTGATCAATATCCGGCCGTTCTTCACGATCAACCTTTATACAGATGAAATTTTTATTCATGATCCTTGCCACTGCCGTGTCCATGAAGGATTCCTCTTCCATTACATGACACCAGTGACACGCTGCATATCCAATACTGATCAGGAGAGGTTTATTTT
>CBQWHS010000026.1:0-15048 GCA_967728665.1 uncultured Chryseosolibacter sp.
GGAACCTGGATCTCATGAACTGCAATCCCCTTGCTTTTCAACCAATCAGAAAGTTTTTCTGCAGTGGTGGTAATTTGTTCAGTATCGTATTTATTCTCGGAGACTTGGATACGCAACAAATCAAAACCTTGTGTCTCGCCAAGTTGATAAAGCGTCTCAAGGGTGATGTATGCATAGCCAGTTTGTTCCTGCCATGCAGGTGCTAAACCGGGATCATGTACAACGCCCGTGATTTTTATTGATCGTGAGTCACCATGGGGTGTGCGGATCAAAATTTCATCGCCCTCATTTGCCCGCATCATGGTGAGCGCAGTCCGTTCTACCAGCATTGTTCCAACGGTTGGGCTAGCTTTTCCGGAAACAAGGCGGAATGTGCTGATCGACATCCTCTCAAAGTCGTCGATAACAAAAAGTAATATGGGATACCATCGTTCATTTACTTTCATTCGACCGGTGATGGTTGCGCGTCTTTCTGCTTCCTGTATTCCGGGGAAAGCCCGCACACTGTCCAGTATCTCCTTTTGGATTGATCCATCTATTTCAAGAGTAGCTGAAGCTGGCTTGGTGCTCATGTAATTAGTTGCCATTTCCCTGTTGATTACAGCGTATGCGCCCAGAATAGAACCTATTCCGAATACGCCGATGGCGATTGCCAGTACAAGCATGAGATTTTTTGCATAGTCAGAAGTGAGGTCACGAAAGACCTTCATAAATCTTGGATTCATAATTAAAATTGGATTAGGCGTGAACTGGAATCGACTTAGTGATTATTCCATCGGCAATGTTAAAGCTGTTTTCAAAGTATGAGGAAAATTCCCTTTCATGTGTAACGACAATCACTGTCTTTCCGGATTGCACCAGCGATGCAAAGAGTTCAAATATCGAGGTTGCGGTTTGTGAATCAAGGTTGCCTGTTGGTTCATCGGCAACAATCAACGGTGGATCATTGGCCAACGCACGGGCTATTGCAACACGTTGTTGTTGGCCTCCTGAAAGTGTTGAAGGAAATTTGTCGGCTTGCTCGCTGATGTTGACCATTTGAAGCAACGCCATCGCACGTTCCTTTCGATCCTTTTTTGGATAGGTATTGCAAAAGTCCATCGGCAACATCACATTTTCTAAAATCGTGAGGGTGGGAAGGAGTTGAAAAAACTGAAATACAACACCTACATTTTTACCTCGCCATGATGCAAGTTCCGACTCAGAAAGTTTATCGACCCGAACGCCATTGATCGAAACCGTTCCCACCGTTGGTCGATCAATGCCAGTGATAATATTAAGTAAAGTAGATTTGCCGCTTCCTGATTTCCCGGTGATGGAAATGAGTTGCCTGCTTCCAATTTGCAATGAGATGTCATTCAATGCGCGAAAGTTTCCGGATGCCACAACATAGGATTTTGTGACGCCGCTTAATTCGATGAGTGTTTTACGGTGCTCGTGATTCATAATATTTTTTCAACAACATTATAGAATCAGTACGCCTCCATCGCCCGATGTATCCTATTGGACGTCCAGCTACGTAATATTTTTCTTGTACTCGGTGGGAGTGAGCCCGGTAAATCTTTTGAAGATCAGGTTAAAGGTGGATTTGGACTTGAATCCAGCTTCAAGTGCAATTCCAAGTAGATTGTAATTTTGTTTCTGTGGATCAACCATAAGTCGCTTCACTTCCTCTATGCGATATTTGTTGATGAAGTCGTAAAAGTTTTCTCCGATGCCCGTATTGATTAGTTGAGAGAGTTGATTGCGGTTGAGTCCCATCGCCTTTGACAACGTGCTAAGGGAAAGCTCTGGATCCAGAAATGGCTTTTCGTTTTGCATATACTGCCGAAGTTTGTCTATCAATAAAGGATCCGACTTTTGTTCGAGGATAACGGATGGCTGAGCGGGCACTGCATTGCTCGGCCCGTTAAAGAATACTTCCTTCTGCAGAATTCCTTTATAGCCAAGAGCGATTATCGACATAGATAGGATAACACCAACAGATTTCCACACGATGTTCATGATGTCAAGGTGAATCACAGCAAACAAGCTTACCAGAAAAGAAAAGTTTACAATGAGGAAAACTGCCATGAAGAATCGCACCCACGAAATACTCACATCTTCTGTATTCGAGACTTCCTCACGAATGAGTTGCTGATAGTCCCTCCATTTCCTGTGAATGAGGAACTGGTAGCCTGAAAACTGAACCACTACAACAAACCAGAAGATTGTGAAAGGAAGATGGGGATGAAGGTCGAACAGTCGAGTCAAAAGTGTGTCACTTAGAAACGATCCAAACGAAATTGAGCAGAAGATAATTATGAAAAAAGGAATGAAATGTGTCAACGAATAAATATCAAACCTGATCCTTGCACCAGTGAGTTCATTGACATAAAACCAAAGGAGAGGAGCAATTAATAAAAACGTTGGATCGCCGAGGGAATATGCCTTCACTGATAGATGAGTAATCACGTCACCAGCATATCTCAAATGAAAGACGCTGAAAGTAAGTGCGCCAAGCAGGATTGAAAGAAACGTATTTGCCCTTGTCTTTCTGCGATTCTTACTATTGATAAGGACGATGACGAAGATGCCCAATACAATCCCTCCGTTAATGAGGACAAGGACTACCTGGTTAAGAAGTTCGCTTAATGGCGGATGCATTTGGAGGCCAAGTTAATTCAAAAGCAAGTCCTAATGCGTAAAAAAACGTCCATTGGGATATCTTGGACGTGTAACAAAACAAAATCTTGACGTCTTTAGCCAAAAAGAATCGAAGAAACAAAGAGTAGCAACGGTTGCTTGCTCTTCGGGCATCTGCGCTCATAAAAATCTTTAGCGTTCTTTGAGTTGCCGCATTTGTAAATCAATCCTCTCCGAGAATTCCTGATGTCCTACGTAATTTTACGCATCGTGCCCTTCGTTTTCGCGGCTTAAACAAAGTCGGTCGGCTGTGAATCTGGCGTCCAGGAAATGATCGTTTGTTTGACTAAGGGAAATCCTGATTTTACAAAATGGTTATTTCCCTAATGTTTGCCAGCAGCATTGTCCGGTTATTTGTATCGAACAAAACAGAAAAATCATGGCAAGCCAACTCAGTAAAGCCAACAAATTTATTAACACCATTGATGAGTGTCTCACGAATGGCGTTAAGAATGGAATTTTTCAAGTCTCTCTTGAAGACGAGTTTTTAAATGGTCGACACGTAACGATTCAAGGAAGACAGGTCGTAAATTTTGGTTCTTGTAGTTATCTCGGTCTTGAAGTCGATGAACGTTTGAAACAAGGCGCTATTGATGCAACGTCACGTTTCGGAACACAGTATTCTTCATCGCGATTGTTTTCGTCTTGCAATTTGTATGAGGAGATCGAAGATCTGTTCTACAAAATATTTAATAATAATCCCTCAATTCTGGCGGCTACTACTACGCTCACACACCTGGCTGCCTTGCCGATTTTAGTTCACGAGGATGACCTTGTCATTCTTGATCACCAGGTTCATGGAAGTGTACAACTTGGAGTTCAACTCTTAAAAGCAAAAGGAACTAAGGTGGAGATGATCAAGCATAATCGTATGGATATGCTCGAAGATCTTATCCGCGAGAATCCGAACAAATACAACAAGATCTGGTACATGGCCGATGGACTCTATTCAATGTACGGAGACTTCGCACCGCTGAATGATATTGTTTCATTGTTGAATAAGTATCCTACTTTTCATTTTTATGTCGATGATGCTCACGGGATGAGTTGGTCAGGCAAACATGGAAATGGATATGTTTTGAGTCAGATTCCGATGCATCCGAAGATGGTTTTGACAACATCACTGGCCAAAGGGTTTGGAACCGGTGGCGGAGTGACTGTGGTAGCGGATGAAGAGATGCGCAGAAAAATTTTGACATGTGGAAGCTCATACACATATTCCGGCCCTGTTCAACCTCCGATGTTAGGCGCGTCAATCGCGAGTGCAAAGATTCATTTGTCTGATGAAATTTATAGTCTTCAAGATAAGCTCAAGTCTAAAATCGCATTGACAAAAAGTATTATCGACAAGTATGACCTTCCTCTTGTTCTGCCATCCGATTCTCCAATTTTTTACATCGGTCTGGGTCTGCCACGCGTGGGATATAATATGGTAAGAAAATTATTGGGCGAAGGGTTCTATACCAACATCGGCATATTTCCCGGTGTACCTGTGAAATGCAGCGGCCTTCGCCTTGCTGTTACCAACGGACAAACTGATGAAGACATCAAGAGTGTGCTTGAAGCTTTCCAGTTTCATTTTCCAAGAGTGTTGGAAGAAGAGGGTCAGACCGTTGAAGATATCGTAGCGAATTTCAACTTGCCATTTGAAAAAACGTCGAAGCGCTATACACCGGTCGCTATGAATGCGCCTGCGAAGCTTGAGGTTCAACACGAAATCACAATCGAGAATATCGATGTTACTCTATGGGACGAGCTTCTCGGAGACAACGGAACGTTCGATTGGCAAGGCTGCCGATTTCTCGAAGAAACTTTTCGAGATAATCCGGAACCTGAAAACAATTGGAACTTTCATTATCTCATCATAAAGGACTGTAACAAAAAACCAGTGTTAGCTACATTTTTCACAGAACTCATTTCAAAAGATGACATGATCGCTGATGGTTCTGTGTCGGCTCAGATCGAAGAAGCGCGGAAAAAGGATAAATATTATCTCACATCGAAAGTGATTATGATGGGTTCGTTATTAAGCGTTGGTGATCATCTCTTCGTTGATAAAACATCTCCAGTATGGGAACCTGCCATGCTCGAAATGATTAGAGTAATGAACGATGAAAAAATGAAATGTGGTGCCACGATGATCCAGCTTCGTGACCTGGATACGAACGATATCGAAATGAGCAATTTTCTGATCAAAGAGGGATTTATAAAAGTTTCCATGCCGGATGCTCACGTCATTGAAGATCTGAAATGGAATTCCACGGAAGATTATATTCAGAACCTTTCCCTGAATGCACGGAAGAATCTTAAAAAGACAGTTTTAAAAACGGAAGAACACTTTCAAATACACTTGCGAAAATCTGCCTCGATGGATGATCGTTGGAACAAAGTACAAAACGATGACATAACTACTGCAGAGATCGACTATTGGTACAAGCTTTACAAAAACGTGAAGAGCGAGAGTTACAATCTCAACACGTTCGATATTCCGATCAAGCTCTTTAAGAAGTTACTACTTCATCCGAACTGGGATATTTTCGAACTGAAGTTGAAGTCAGGCGACAATGTTAATCCCGTTGCTGTAGTGTTTTGCTATATGTCTTCGATGAATAATTATTCACCGTTCATGATCGGCCTCGATTATGACTACGTGGTCAGTCATGGATGTTACCGGCAGGGTATGTTCCAATCGATTCTGAGAGCCAACAGGTTGAAGTGCAATAAAGTTTACCTCGGAATGGACGCGTCTATTGAGAAGCGCAAATTTGGTTCACGCGTGATCCAGAAGAGCGTGTTTATTCAAACCTCTGACAACTACAAAATGGAATTTATGGAGGCTGTATACAATAAGAAAACATCCTATGAGAAAGCAGGAATTTAGATACGCGACATTGATTTCAGATGACGATTCCGAGATCCTGTATGCCACCTATACGCCAAGCCTCGAAATTACGATTGAAGTCGCTCACGAGCTTGTTGAGAATCGAATCGCTTTTTGCGATAACAGACCACACTTTATCCTCATTGATTTTACGAACGTGCGATCGGTAACGAAAGAAGCAAGGGATTACATGAATAGCACGGAGGGCGGACTTAAACGAATTTTGGGCGGAGCGTTTCTCTCCAACAACGTGGTGGCTACTCTTTTTATTAACCTTTATTTGAAAATAAGTAATCCAGTTATTCCAGCTAAGTTTTTCACCAGCAAAGCTGAAGCGGTCAAATGGATCAGCAAAATTAAAGCTGAAAGAACCAGTGTTCACTCAACGTATACATCATGAAAAAGACAGAATACCCTCTAATAGTCTTAAGTTCTGACGTCTGGCCTGAAATTGTTTTTGTTGAATTTCCACAGTCAACACAAATCGATCTTGCGACGGCCATGCACATTGTGGCGTGTCGTTTAGATTTTACCGAGAACAATCCTCATTATCTCATTGGGGACGTCTCAAATATCAAGTCTGTTACGGCAGAAGCCAAGGCGTTTCTTCAAAAAGCCGATGGCGGCTTAAAAAATATTCTTGGAGCGGGGCTGATTGCATCCAATCCTGTGTCAGCGTTAATCGCAAATATTTTCATTAAGAAGTCAAGCCATTTTCCATCAAGATTTTTTTCAAACAAACGTGACGCCGATGTATGGATCACCAGCTTACGGCAAAACGCAGTTGATAAAGTGAACAAATTAAGAGCAACGTTAAAATAAACCGCATATGGGACACGCCATGAGAGTCCAAACCAATACGGAAGTCAAAACCGAAGTGCTGTACAAACTGCTGGATTTTAGTAAAGCATTGTTGAAGGGTGATTACACGCAGCGTGTGATTACTGATTTCAATGACGATGCCATCACTATGATCGCAAATAATTTTAACCGGTTTGCCGATAACATGCAGCTTGATCCCTCAGGCTCTGGCCTTGATCAGGAGGGCACAGTTATTACTTTTATTGAAGTCATAAGTTCGTATACCAGTCTCGATTTCAAACAGAAATTACCAGTCTCAGACAAAGGCACAATATGGGATGCCATTGCAACAGGCATCAATATGCTTGGAGATGAGCTCGAGAATAGCACAGCTTCAAAACAAGAGCTTGAACGGGAGAGAAATCTTCTTAAAGAAGCAAAGGAAGAAGCCGAAGAGGCGAACAAAGCAAAGAGCTTGTTTCTGGCCAATATGAGTCACGAGATTCGCACGCCACTCAACGGTATTTTGGGTCTTGCACAGATCATGATGAGTGAAATTGAAAACCCTGAGCACAAGAAATATCTGGAAATGATCCAGCAGTCGGGAAAAAACCTGGGGCAGTTGATCAATGATATCCTGGACTTGAGCAAAATTGAAAGCGGCAAGCTGGAGTTGGAAAATATTCCGTTCAATTTTTCAAGAGCAATCAAGAATGACGTGGAACGATTTAAGCTTCTTGCCGAAGAGAAAGGCTTATCGCTTACGTGCAAGCTGGATGATTCTATTCCGGCTGATTTAATTGGCGACCCAGTGCGTATTTCGCAAATCACTTCAAATCTGCTGTCTAACGCCATAAAATTCACAAGTCACGGCACTATTGACATTGCATTCAAGCTTTTAAAAAGACGGGGAAACCATGTTTTGGTGCAAGGAAGTGTTAAAGACTCTGGAATAGGTATCTCCAAAGCAAGTCAGAAAAAAGTCTTTCAAAGTTTTACGCAAGCCGATAATTCCGTGACAAGGAAATTCGGAGGAACTGGATTGGGGTTAAGCATTGTAAAAACTCTTGTCGAAATTCTCGGAGGAAATATTTCTGTCGAAAGCCCTGTGAATCCTGTTTTAAAGAACGGCTCGTGCTTTACTTTCACTATCAAGTTTCAATGCCTTCCTGAAGAAGTGACGCACGCTGATATCGATAATAATCGACTTAATCCCGCGAAGGAACTTGAGAGACCACTTGATGTATTGATTGTTGATGACAACGATCTCAACTTGTTGGTGGCAAGAAAACTCGTTGAAAAATTCGGAATGAAGGTTACCACGGCCAACAACGGAGCAGATGCTATTGAGCTTGTTCAAAAGGGGAATTTCGATTTGATCTTCATGGATATACAAATGCCTGAGCTTGACGGTTATGAAACAACGAAACGGATTCGCTTAATGAAATATAAAAACCCGATTATTGCATTATCAGCAAATGCGTATCCACAAGATATTAAAAACAGTCTTGAGTCGGGGATGAATGATCACTTGCAAAAGCCTTTTACGATAAATGATCTGAGCAGAATAATTCAGAAATTTGCGTCAACAGCCGTGCTGTGATTAAACTAAGTGTATACAGACTCGATAAAACGTTGTCATTTGGAATTGAGCCAGAGTACAAAGGAATGACATCCGGCATATTTATTCGAACAACTATCCGTTGTTATTGGGCGGTGCGTTAAATGCTTTTCGTTTCTCATCCATCCAGGCATTCATTGCTTCTGGTGATGCCATGTTATTCCGCATTTCATTCATGGCTTGAATATGAGCAGCATCCCCTTGCTGAACCATTTCACGTGCGTGTTTGCTTACCATCAGCGCGATCTCATCAAACGTATTCGCACTGAACGTTTGATCACATGCTCCACCCAGTTGTTTACAGGTCATCGTTTTCATTTTTTCTTTTTTTTGTTAGTGAAAATACGCACAAGTGTGTATTAAAAAAAGACGAATTCTAAATGTCAGAAAGGTATTTGCGGAGAATCACGTTTACCCGGAATTGATTCATCATAAACATTGAAATGTGCCGTTGTGCTCACTAGATTTGACATGCGATGGGATCTTCAAAGACAGTTGACATTGATCAAATGATTGCGACACTTCCACGCAATGAGCAAGTGCTGATGAAGAGGTTGCGTGCCCTCGTTTCTGAATGCATTCCTCAAGCAAATGAAAAAGCATATGAAGGCCTGGCAATGCCATTTTATACAAAGAACCGGTTGATCTGTTTTATTGCTCCGTCGGCAGTTTGGAAAACAAAGGTCAATGCTGAAAAGCAGAGGGAAAAAGGAGTGACCCTCGGGTTCAACCAGGGGAAGTTGATGGCAAATGAAGACGGTTTACTCCTTGCTGAGGGACGTAAACAAGTCTATATGATGTATTTTAAAAAGCCGAACGACATCAATGAGAATCAGATCCGTGCGTTGTTGTTCGAAGCAGCAATGATCGATGAGCAGTTTGCCAAAAAGAAAAAGAAATTGAAATTCTGAAAAGCGGGAGCAATGAGTGTCATAACTAATACTGTTGGCATACATGGTATCTATAGGGTTGAAGGCCCTTCTACGGTATTCCTTGCTCCGATGACACTCTTCCTGAACTGCTCTCTAGAGTGAGCTATTCATCGGTATACTATTCAAGGCATTTTCGTGCGCTTTGATTCAGTATGCGCGGAATGAACGTACTCAAAAAAGTAAGAGGATTTTGGCTCCGGCAATTAACGATATATATGCTTGTATCTGATTTCTTTATTCATGTTTAGCCTTCCTGATAACAGAAATTATTCCATTTGGAATACCCCATAAGATTGTTGTATCTTTAACCACTTCCTCAATTCTAAGCCCTACATGCGGGCCTTCGGATGATCAAGAGCGCACACCTGGTATTTAAAACGTAAGTCATCCAACAGCCCAATGAAATTGAATTTAGTTGTCGTCAGAAATTTTTGCCAGAAATTGTGGTCTCCCCAATTAGCGTTAAACTGCATCCTGCTGCCCTTACTATTTGAGAAATTTGATGTGTTTATCCGTGGCGTTGAGCTAAAATCCTATTCCTTGGTTGCAATTAAATCGAGGTGATTATTCGAATTTCTTAAAACTAATTGATGTCTCTTAAGGGTATACTGCCGCTGCATTAGGAATAGCGCAGCATATGTGCTATATTGCGTCGCAATTAAGAAATGTCTTCAATATTGCCTGTTCTCAGGCCCGGCGATTGCACACATTCTTAATCAATAATGTTCTGTTCGTCCAAATTCTGGATCGGGATTGTAACTCAGAATAATTATCGCAGGCTTGAACACTCAAAGCGAGTGCTTTGATGGTGGAGAGCCTTAACTTAGTATTCACTAAATTTAACTACATGCGCCAACTTAAGATCAGTAAACAGATTACCAACAGAGAAAGTGAGTCATTAGACAAGTACTTAACTGAAATTGGAAAGGTAGATTTGATTACGGCCGAAGTTGAAGTAGAGCTTGCAAAACGAATCCGGGAAGGCGATCAGATAGCCTTAGAAAAATTGACGAAAGCCAATTTGCGTTTTGTTGTATCGGTTGCAAAGCAATATCAAAACAATGGCCTGACGCTTGGTGACCTTATTAATGAAGGAAATCTTGGATTGATCAAAGCAGCCAAAAGATTTGACGAGAAGCGAGGTTTTAAATTTATCTCCTATGCCGTTTGGTGGATTCGTCAATCAATTATGCAAGCCCTTGCAGAGCAATCACGTATTGTGCGCTTGCCTTTGAATCGTGTCGGTTCTTTAAATAAGATCAATAGAACATTTGCCGAACTTGAGCAAAAGTTTCAACGCGAGCCATCAGCAGAAGAGATCGCGGAAGTTATCGGCGTTACGGTCGATGATGTTCGCGACAACCTTAAGGTAGGAAGTCGCCATGTGTCAATGGATGCTCCGTTTGTCAATGGCGAAGAGAACAGCTTGATCGATGTCCTTTCAGATGAAAATGAATCAAAGCCTGATTCAACATTGATGTCAGATTCACTTTCGGTTGAGGTGCAGCGTGCATTAGCAACGTTAACCTCGCGAGAGGCGGATGTTATAGGTTTATATTTTGGACTCAACAATAACCAATCGATGACCCTCGAGGAAATTGGAGAGATGTATAACTTGACAAGAGAAAGAGTTCGGCAGATCAAAGAAAAGGCTACACGCAGGCTGCGTCATTCTTCGAGAAGCAGAACTTTAAAAACATATTTAGGATAGGTTAGTACCCCCGGGTACTTTCTCATTCACGAGTTTTTTATTTTAATACATAATACAATGCAAGGAACAGTTAAATTTTTCAATGAAACCAAAGGTTTTGGATTCATCACACCCGACAATTCAAAGACAGACATTTTTGTACACTCTTCAGGTCTTGTAGATCAGATTCGTGAAAACGACAAGGTTGAATACGATGAAGAAAAGGGCAAAAAAGGTATGAATGCCGTCAATGTTACAGTACTGAATTAAGTTACTCCAACATATAAGGTAGACAGCTAGCAATGGCTGTCTATTTTTTTTTGTCCTTGTTGATGTTTCAAGTTGGAAACTTCAGTATAGAATTCATCCTGAGAAAATTTTCATCGAATTGCGAAAGCGACACCGTGAGGCTTTTGGCAACAATAAAATTATGTCTGTTTCAAAACGTTAAGAGCTTCTTTTTTTAATGGAGGATATTCTTCAGAAAAGAATGCTATGGAGCAAAACTCTTTGCGTATCAATCTCTACTTGCTCCGTGATGATCATGCTTTGAGTTTACGCCTCGTTACATTTCGTTCAATTTTGAGCAGTAGATCTTCGGGCTGAAATGGTTTTCCAATAATGTCATTCGCACCACAACTTTTTATCTTCTCGTCATTGATGCCTGTATGTGCAGAAAATAATATGATTGGCGTCTTCTTGTTCTTGGACTGTACATCACTTCGAATCTTTCCGGTTAATTCAAAGCCGTCCATATCGGGGAGTTGTACATCGAGCAGGATCACATCAAATTCTTTTTCTGAGATTTTAGCAATTGTCTCGCTGCCGTCATTTGCAATGTCGCAGTCAATTTCATGATCAGCGAGAAGTGTCTTTACTAAAAATTGATTTGATTTAACATCTTCGGTGTACAGGATTCGAAGACCCTTAAGTGTCTCAAGTTTTGACTCACTGATATTCTGATCGTGGGTTACGATGTCAAACTCAATCGTAAATGGAATAGTTACAGTAACGGTTGTAGCTTTGTCAGGGATACTCTCGAAAGCAACGGTTCCCTTCATTGCTTCAACAAGATTTTTCACAATCAAAAGACCAAGACCACTGCCTCCATATTGTCGATGCGCGTCTGGGCGAAGCTGACTGAATGGTTCATAAAGAAGATGGAGTTTATCTGCTGGAATTCCGATACCTGTGTCCTCAACCTTGAATTCAATTGTGCACGTTTGCCCCGATTGATCTATTGTCCTTGCATACAACGTCACCGTTCCCTCATTCGTAAATTTTATCGCATTGCTTACCAAGTTACTCAGGATCTGAAGCAACCTCGTTGGATCACCGATCAAGAGTGCGGGCAAAGACGTGCTTAACTGAACGCCGAAATGAATGTTCTTTTCCTCAGCGATCCGCGTGAACATAGAATGTAATTGCTTGAGAATATCAATCAGGTTGAAGTGCAAGACCTCGAGGTCTAGTTTTCCCGCCTGTATCTTGTTATAGTCAAGAACATCATTGACAAGATGAAGCAAGTGGTCGCCTGAAGTTTTCAGTGTGTCGATGATTTCTGTCTGATCAGAACGCGGGTTTCTTCGTTTAAGAACATGCGTGAGACCGATCATGGAATTCAATGGCGTTCTTATCTCATGGCTCATCACTGCCAACATATTCTCTTTCATCTTTTCCATGGAAACCAATTCATGGTTTGCAATTTGAAGTTCCTTGGTTCGCATGTCTACCAATTCCTCCAGTTTCCTGTTCTGATTTTTTATAGCGCGCATTCGAAGTCTATAGAAGCCTACGCTCAAGCCAAGTATCAACAGCCCAACTGATATCCTGAACCATAAAGCTTTCCACCAAGGTGGCAAGATGTGGACAATTAGTGAGGTGCCTTGCTCATTCCAGATTCCGTCATTATTAGAAGCCTTCACCCGAAAGGTGTAGTCACCTGCGTTCAGGTTGGTATAGGTAGCAGTGCGCCTGGTTGCCACATAGTTCCAGTCCTTGTCAAAACCTTCCAGTTTGAAAGCATACTGATTCTTTTCGGGCAACGTGTAATTCAGGGCAGCAAAGGCAAAAGTGAACACCGACTGCTGATAGGAAAGGGTAATTTCTTTTGACTCCGTGATGTGCTGATGGAGCGGTGAATCTTTACCAATGGAAACAGGTTTATTAAAAATTTGCAGATCGGTGATCCATACCGGAGGAACAAAGGGATTGTCGCGAATGCTATCGGGATGAAACACGTTGAAGCCATTGATACCCCCGAAAAACATTTCACCTTGTGCTGTCTGGTACCATGCATTTTGTTTAAAAGTATTGTCCTGCAGGCCGTCACTAACATCGTAATTGCGACAAACTTTGGTGACGGGGTTAAATTTGAAAATCCCTTTATTAGAACTAATCCAGAGATTGCCATGCTTGTCTTCCAAAATGCCATAGATCACATTATTGGCAAGACCATCCTTTTGGGTATAAGAGGTGAAGTGTTTGGTGCTCCTATCGTAGCTATTCAAGCCATCATCGGTTCCCAACCATATATTACCCTGACGGTCTTCCATGATCGAAAAAACCATATCATTACTGATGCTGTGCTTGTCTCCCGGATCGTGACGATAGTGAACAAAACGATTGTTTTTCCTGTCAAAAAAATCCAGACCATAGTTCAGTCCCATGCCTACCCAAACATTTCCTTCGCGATCCTCCAACAAGGAAAAAATGGATCCTTCACTGATACTGTTTTTATCCAGGGGATTGTGTTGATAGCGGGTAAGTTGGTTGCTTGCCCGATCATAGTGGAATAACCCAAAATTATAGAATGTTCCCAGCCATAGACCTTTACAGACCGCAGTACCGCTTGTGTTGGCAAGTGGTGCGCCCTCGTCGTTTTCTGCATCTTCAGGGAGATGTGTGATGCGGCCTGTTTTCCGATTAAGTAAGTCAAAACCAAAACGGTGGTAGCCCAGGGCAAGGGCATCGGTACCGACATCGGCAACCGCGATGATGTAGTTGCTCTTGATACTGGATCGATCGTTGGGATTGTTTTGGTAATGGACGAAAGTTTTTCTCTTGGCGTCCAATAAGTTAAGCCCTCCACCATCCGTGCCCATCCAGATATTGCCATCGCTGTCCCCGGTAATGGTCGTTACAATATTATGACTGAGGCTATTAGGATTGCTAGGAATATGTTTGTAGTGAGCAAACTTATCACCGAACCGCGGAAAAAAATTGACCCCACCAGACCAGGTACCTGCCCAGATATTGCCAATGTTGTCTTTGTAGAGGCTATGGACTGAGTTGTTGCTCAGGCTGGTATTGTCGCTAGCATCGTTTTGATAAGTGACAAATTTCTTTCTCTCAAAGTCAAGGACAGAGATGCCCCCATTTTCAGTACCTATCCACAGTTTACCATCATTGCTTTCCACAATTGAGAGAACGTCATTATGCGCCACACTGTTGGGGTTGGCCGGGTCGTGGACGAAATTGATAAAAGAGTTTTTCTTACTGTCGAACAAGGCTACTCCACCGCCTAATGTACCTGCCCAAATTCGTCCCTTAGAATCTTTATAAACATAGATAACCCAATTGGAACTGATACTTCTGCTGTCATTAGGATTATGCAGATAGTGGGTGAACTGTTGTGTTTCAGGGTTAAATCGGACTAATCCATCTTGTGTACCAAGCCATAAGTCTCCATCGTTATCCTCAACGAGGTGATAAATATAATTGAGCCTCAAACTATTTGGGTCTTTCGCCTGCTGCAAGTAATGATGAAATGTTCCCTTGTCGGGATGAAATAAGAACAAGCCCTTATTAGAACCAATCCAGATCCTGTTCTTACTGTCTTCCAGGATTCCTTCGATATAGATACGTTCTCCGGGTGTATAATGAACAAAAGCATCTTTTTTACGGTCGAATTTATCGAGCCCACTTGTCGTTCCTACCCAAACATTACCGGCATGATCTTCCATCATATCACGCACCATATTATTGCCGATGCTTTCAGGTTTTTTCGCATCATATTTATAGACAGTGAAAGTATAACCATCATATTTGTTCAGACCCTCATCCGTTCCAAACCACATAAAGCCGTGATGATCTTTCAGGATCGTGGTTACGTGCCCCTGGGAGAGCCCTTCGTTGGGTGTCAACCGTTTGAATTTCGGATTGCTTTGAGCATAAGCGGGAAAAGACGGCAATAAATTAAGCCACAGTGAATCTCGGTTAGATGAAACCGAGCCAGAAGTATTTTTTCCAGTAAGATTCGAACTGGGAGCCTCTGAAACCTTTACCTCGTCAACAGGTAGTTGAGCCATCAATGTTTGATAACTTGAAAAGTAAAGTAAAACCAGGAGATAATAATGACGCATCTTCAACGCCTTTCTATGAATATAATGAAAGAAATTGATTCGTAGAAGGGAGGACAGTTATCCGTTATTATAAG
>CBQWHS010000027.1:0-14952 GCA_967728665.1 uncultured Chryseosolibacter sp.
TGTAAGCGACAAACACTAATAGTATAGAAACACATGTCCATTTCAATGCACCGTTAGGAAGTGTGAATGAATAAATCAGCAAGATCAAACCGGCGATCAGCGTAAAGATCAACTCAAACCAAACGCTGCGTTTCAATTTGTTAACAATAGACTTACTCTGCCCTCGCAGCATGGTAGCGAGTTCTGCTTCGTCCCTCGGGCGAAAGCCAGCATCGCTTTTCTTCCATAAATTTCTTAGCTCATCTAGTTCCATGGCTATCTGCCCACATCAGTTTGCGTAATTTTTCACGGATACGGTTCATTCGAACCCGCACATTGTTTTGTGTTATTCCGATGGTCTCGGCAATTTCTTCATAAGGCACTTCTTCTAAAGCCATCATAATCATTGCGCGTTCTATTTCCGAGAGCTGCCGGATCGCCCATTGCAGTTTTTGAATATCCTCTTCCTTTTCATCTGCAGAATATTGTTCTGAGATATTGAAGTGCATTTCCTGCAAATCTTCAGTCTTCACAAGACGTGTTTGTTTTCGATATCCCGAAATCGCTGTGTTCAATGCAATGCGATACATCCAGGTGGTGATTTTCGCTTCACCGCGAAATGAATTAAACGATCTCCAAAGTTGAAGAACAATCTCCTGGAAAAGATCATTGCGCGCATCGTGGTCATTCTCATACATGATACAAACTTTGTATATGAGACCTTGGTGCTCTTTGATGACTTTAATGAAACGCGCTTCTTCGTTTAAGTCCAAAGGAATTTGCTTGATGGATAAGTCGAAGATAGGGAAAGAGAATTACACTTTCTGAAACAGAAATCGAGGAAGATACAATTAGGATTTTTTTGCCTGTGTTTTGTCCAGGTCAAAAAGTTCCTGGAGCAATTCTGAAACAGATTCTGCATCACCGCGCTTACACGCTGCTTTGAGGTGGAGTACAGGATATTTGATGATCTTCTGCATCATTGACTTGCTCATTTCTTCAAGGCGGACTGCCTCTTCAGGTTTAGCATTTTTTAGAAAACGGGCGAGTTCTTCTTTTCGGATTTGCTCCAGTGAATTCTTTAGTTTTTGAATTGTTGGAGAGATGATCATCTCCTTCGACCAATCTTCAAATTCGGCCATCGCTTCCGCTACAATATTCTGAACCGAAGGAATTGATGCTTTTCTTTTTTCAACCGCCTCGTTAGTTTTTTGCTCAATGTCATCCAGGTTGTAAACGATGACACCAGGAATTTCCTCAATACGGGCGTCAATACTGCGAGGAATCGAAAGATCTATAAAAAATTTATTTTTTAGCAGGCGATGTTGCGCCACAATTTCCTGTGTGATCAATGGTTCATTGCCAGAAACTGAACTGATGATGACGTCTGCATCGGCGATCTCTTCACCTAATGATTCAATGCCTTTAAAATTAAATCCGGACTTCGATGCAAGGCGTTCCGCCTTCTCAATAGTACGGTTTAAGATTGTGACTTTCGCGAACGAAGAGTTTTGCAAATTGAGACAAACATCTTGTCCGATTTCACCCACACCTATCACCAGTACTTTCGGATTCTTTACACTTGATGTCAAGTCTTCAGCGAGTTCTTTTGCAGCATAGGATAGCGAAGCAGCACCATCGCGAAATGAGGTCTCCTGTGCTACGCGTTTGTTAGCAAAAAATATGGTATGGAGTAAGCGATGCAAAAACGGACCAGCCATATTTTCATCCGCTGTCCACTGGTATGCATTTTTGATTTGCCCCGAGATCTGAAAATCACCAACAACTTGAGCGTCCAGCCCTAAAGCAACTTCAAACAAATGTGAAACCGCTGTTTGGCCGTCATATTTTGCAAAATGCCTTTCAAAACCTTCTTCAGGATTTTTGAGGAGTTTGAGGCCCTTAAATATGTCAGTTGATTGATCAGCCTCAGCGCAGTAATATATTTCTGTGCGATTGCACGTTGAGACAATGAGCGCCTCCGTAACAGCAGTGAATTCCCGTAAAAAATTCAATAATTGCTTGGTGCCCGATTCGTTTAAAGACACCTGCTCCCGCACAGAAACCGGTGCGGTTTTGTAAGTAAGAGCTAACAATCTAAAATTCGCTGTCATTGGGATTACAAAAGTAAATGCTAGGCGAAAATGTGCGTATGACAAAAATCAATTAAATTCTAATTTAGAATCGGTATAAATAAGGGTTTGCTATCGCCTCCTCATCTTACGGAAGATCAGCAACTTTAGTTCAATTATTTATGCGTTTTATACTGTTGCCCGCCTCATGTTTGAAAATCAGATACTTTGATGCACTTTTCGTACGCCAACCTCCACCCAATAGCGTGTTCAATTAAAATGGACAAACTATGGGCTTTATCAGAAAGTGGATTAGAAATTTCTTTGGCTTTTCCGGCGCGGAAATTAATGGTTTTCTCATCCTTGTTCCGGTTATGGTTTTGCTGATTGCTTCAGAACCTCTCTACAGATTATGGATCGTAAACCGCGACCCTGAAGTAGGCAACCCAAAAGTGCTTGACAGTTTAGTGGCATTGTGGAATCAAAAGGTGATTGATTCCAGTGTCCATGTGGGTATAGAAAGGAAAAAAAATGCATCCCGATTATTCTCATTCGATCCCAATAAGATTTCGATGGAAGACCTTGAATTGTTAGGCTTCAAAAAAAATCTGGCGAAGCGAATTACCAGTTATCGGCAAAAAGGCGGGCAATTCAGGATTAAGGATGACCTAAAAAAAATTTATGGCGTTGATACAGCGTTGTACAGGCGATTGTATTCCTACATCTTGTTGCCGGAAAAGCTTGAAAACAAATTTCCTAAACGAGATTCGCAGAAAAGTAGGAGGAATGATCTTTTTGTAACATTCGATCTGAACGCTGCGGATACTGCGCAGCTCAAGAAAATTTACGGAATAGGACCCGCTTTGGCATTGCGGATTTTGAAGTTTCGGGAGGGGTTGGGCGGTTTCATTTCCACAAAACAATTGAATGAAGTTTATGGCCTCGATTCTCTGGTCGTTCAACGAATAGAAAAAGTAAGTTTCATTGTAAAAGATTTTGTCCCGAAACAGTTTGATATGAATACAGCCACGGAAAAAGAACTCAGTTCACACCCTTACATCAAACGAAACATTGCGCGTGCAATCGTAGCGTTTCGTTTTCAGCATGGACTGTTCCAAAATGTTGACGAGCTGCGTAGTCTCGAACAATTAAAACCTGCAGATGTGGAAAAAATAATTCCATATTTAACGATATCCCGCTAACTGCTTTTAGTTTTTAAACTGTAAATTCAGAGAAGTGACTTCTTCCATAAAAAACATTCTTCGCGCCTATTTGCGAAGGTTAACAAACCTGTCTGGCAACAACCGGTCTTTACTTTTGCTTCGTCTCTCGGCTGAGCAATTGATGGATTTGCATCAGGTCAATCATCTCAACAAACTGCCTTCGTTTGAAATCATCAAGGCGTTGATTGCAAACAGAAATGTCAAACTTTGCTCCGTGCTCGACAGCCGACTGGAAGCGAATAATGAAGTGAGCAAGCAATTGAAAAAACTTCAACGTGCTGATCGCTTTTTATTTGAGGAGCGAGGCTCTAATGACCTTCACGTTGGATGGCCATTTGTGCGTGGAAAATTTGTCGACGGAACACTTGTCCGATGCCCACTTTTATTTTTTCCGGTAACACTGGTCCAGGAAAATAATTCTTGGTCCCTTCATGTCAGGTCTCAGGCCGGTGTGACGTTCAATAAATCATTCTTGCTGGCATATTCTTTCTATAACAAAGTGAAGTTGGAAGAAGATGTGTTGGAAACAAATTTTGAAGATTTCGATCCGGATAGTACAGTTTTTCGCACACAACTTTATGAGTTGTTGAAGGAGAAGCTGGAAGTCAATTTCAACCGCGAGAATTTTCTTGATCAGCTAATTTCATTTGAAACGTTTAAGAAAAATGATTTTGATGAAACTCATAAAAACGGTGAGTTAAAGCTCTTCCCTGAAGCTGTTCTTGGAATTTTTCCTCAGGCTGGTTCACAACTTGTTCCCGATTACCTTCATCTGATTGAGAACAATTCGATCTCGGACCTCGAAGAATTCTTTCTCGAAAAAAATACCAACTTGGAGCCGCACCTCAATGGCGCCGTATCGAATTCCATTGGCCGTGCTGTGAAAGAGGAGAAGATGCACACGCCTTTTCCGATGGACGCATACCAGGAATCGGCGATTAAAGCAGTGAAGAATGGCCACTCTATAGTTGTCCAAGGACCGCCTGGCACTGGCAAATCACAACTCATTTGCAATTTAATGGCGGATGCAATTGCGTCTGGAAAGAGAGCGCTGTTAGTGTGTCAGAAACGCGCTGCTCTGGATGTCGTTTACCAACGCCTTCAAAGCCACGACCTCGCTGACTTTGTCGGACTTGTGCATGACTTTAGAAATGACAGGAAAAATGTTTTTGCAAAAGGTGTGCGGCAGATCGACAATATCGAAACGTTCAATGCCATGAATCGAAGTGTGGATGCAATTCAAACTGAGCGGAGATTCGTGCAGGTGTGCAGAACGATTGATCAGATAACGGAAGACCTTGAACAATTCAAAAAAAATCTATTTGACGATAAAGAATGCGGGTTGACGGTCAAAGAACTTTATCTGACATCAAACCTGAATGGGGACAGCATAAATATTCGGCAGGAATACCAGAATTTTCCGTTCGATACGTTGCCGGATTTTTTGCGCAAGCTTCGTCAGTTTATTTCTTATCAACAAGAATTTGGAAACGATCATTATGCGTGGCGCGAGCGTAAATCATTTGCCACGTTTAAGTTTAACGATTTGCGTGAGCTTGAGAAGACTGTATCGGACATTCCGGCCTTTCAAGCCCGGATATCAAAAGATTTTGAATCGCTAGTTGGTGTGCCGATAAATCTTGAGGATGCGGAATTGTACTTGTCACGTCAGGAGGATGTTACAGCGTTGATTAGTCTATTGAAAACGGATGTTGTGTATCGCCAATTCCGGGCGATGATCGACGAAGAAGATGATCAGACTAGTTTGTTATGGTTTTCAAATGTCGAGCGGGTAACCATGAATTGTTTTGCTGAACCCGGCCCTGAAATTTCCATTCCGGTTGATCAGCTTGGAATTTATCAGGAGGTCCTTCACAAACGCATGGATGCGAGCAACAATCTTTTCAAGCTATTACAGTGGAAGCTGTTCGCGAAGGAAAAATTTATGTTGAGTCGTGTGTTAAAAACAAACAACCTTCCGCTCAACATAAAAGGAATGCGCATCCTTGAGCAAAAAATTGATAGTAGATTAAATCTTGAACACCATCTGACGGGACTCCGGAAGAAATCGTGGTTGATCGAGATGCCGGCTACGTACGATTACGAAGAGATGAAACTATGGTTTGGCAGACAGAAACAGGCGATCAAGGCGAAGTTGATTTTTAATTCTCTTCGGGAAGTACGCAAAGCTGTAAATCCTGCGAAGCTGAAACGACAAGAGTTTAATTCAGTATTGAAAGAGTCTCTGAATGTCGTTCACGCAATTTCTGCCCGTAAAATTCAATGGCAGGAGTATCTCTCGAATTACCAGATCAGAACGCTTGTTCATGATCCATCATTGGAACGCGAATATCTAAAAGTCTTGCGAAAAGATTTTGACAGCCTTTGCGCCTTTGATCAATTGAAAGAGAATTTGGCTTCACACGAGCGTGATATCATAAGTCGCCTGGAAGAAAAAGCAGGTTGGGATTTTGGAAAGCAAGAAGCGTTGCTGCAGAATAGTTTGCGACTGGCGTGGATCGAACACATCGAAGCGAAATATCCGGATCTACGTTCAGTATCATCCCGGAAGATGGATGAGCAACGAAAAGAACTTGCACAGCTTGTGGATGAAAAACAGGAACTAAGTCAAACCATACTTTTATTGAAAGCTCGTGAACGGGTTTATGAAGGAGTGGAATATAACAGGTTGAATAACCGTGTGACATACCGTGACCTGTATCATCAGCTTACGAAGAAAAAGAAAATATGGTCACTGCGAAAAGTCGTTACCGATTTTGAAGATGAATTTTTGAATATCCTTCCGTGTTGGATGGCGTCACCGGAGTCTGTGTCTGCAATTTTTCCGATGAAGGAAATGTTTGATCTTGTGATTTTTGATGAAGCTTCACAATGTTTTTCCGAGCGTGGTATTCCTGCTATGTATCGTGGCAAACAGATTTTGGTTGCCGGCGACAACATGCAACTCAAACCAAATGAACTTTACCAGGTTCGCTGGGAGGATGAAGGGGATCATCCCGATCTTGAAGTCGATTCACTGCTTGATTTGTCGGAGCGATATTTACCAACGGTCCATCTTCAAGGACACTACCGGAGTCGCTCATTAGATCTTATTGATTTTTCGAACAGGCATTTTTACGAAGGACGGTTGCAGCTGTTGCCGGATATGCACACGCTGAATGAGCAGCGTTCAGGAATTGAGTATTGCAACGTCCGTGGGGTCTGGGAAAACAATGTGAACACAGTAGAGGCACAGACGGTTGTAGAGAAGGTCGTAGCGCTATTGCAGGAAAGTCCTGAAAAAGAGATCGGAATTGTGACGTTTAATGCTCCCCAGCAGGTTTTGATTATGGACTTGCTCGAAGAATATTCACTGTTGAATAACCTTGAAATTCCGGATACACTGTTTGTCAAGAATATTGAAAATGTTCAGGGAGATGAAAAAGATATTATCATATTCTCCGTTGGCTACGCTCGTGATAGTAAGCAAAAGCTGAACATGCAATTTGGAAGTCTGAATATGGTAGGAGGGGAAAACCGGCTTAACGTGGCCGTTACTCGCGCCCGCGAAAAAATCATTCTGATCTGCAGCGTAGAACCGGAAGACCTGAAAACGGACGACCTCAAAAATGAAGGACCGAAGTTGTTGAAGAAATACCTGGAATTTGCTCGCGATGTTCACCAGCGAAAGTTTAAACCAACGGTCAATCAAAAACTGCGGCAGCAAACTTCGTGGTACTTGAATTCGAAGATTAAGCAATGGGGTGAACAGAAATTTGCCGATTTGAATTTTGAAATTGACTCGCTCCCCATGGCGGATCTTTACGTAAAGAACAACGGTTCATACCTGGGAATGATCCGCACCGACGATACGCATTACCTTGCGAGCACGTCCGTAAAAGACTCGTTTGCTTATAGCCAGTCGTTGTTCGAAAAGAAAAATTGGGACTATTGTTTCGTATTCAGCCGCAACCTTTGGCAAGATCCTGAAAAAGTGGAAGATGAACTGTTGAGGTTCATCGGATCCAAATTGATCAAGGCCTAGTAAGGATAAACGACTTGAGCTGAACGCTTCTCGATTCCCGTCAGTTTCTTCCGTACGCTTTCTACGGGTGTGCCATTGCGATAATAGCAATGTAAAATGGAATCCATTTTGCGTTCGCCGATGGAAATTCGTGTAGCTTTCTCCTGCGCGTCTTTGTTGAGAATGTGAAACAACGGTTGATTTACTTTTAAGAGGTTTGGAAACGCACTTAATAATTTTTCATCCCAAATAGGATAGAAGCGGAGAAGGTCATCTGGATAGACCACGTTTCTGTTTGATCCGGGTTCTGGAAGCACTTCAAAGGGCTCCTCGATGTTCAAATATCCATAGTCGTCCGTGAGCTCCTCCCCAGGCTGAATGTCACGTATTGCGATTTCGAAATCGTAGGCTGTGGTAATGCAATTAGCGTTCGCGCTGTGGTTGATGAATCGAGCGTTGTCCCAGCAGAAAACGTGATTGCCATCGGGGCTTCTGTAAGTGTACTTGTCCATCACTTCCTGGTACATCTTGTCCATTTTTCGGATTTCGTCTTGAGTAAAAACCCGATCGAGTTTGTCGAGAACCCAGGTGATTGTTCCTTTGGGGATGAGTTTGGTAGCCACAACTCCGTGGCCGATTTTGTCATTGATGAACCGAAGCTCGGTATCAGGATGAATCATATTTTATCGAGAGCTTTAATTTTTTTTCTCCTTTCAGGATCGTTTTTCTTTTTCGTCATCAGCACAGTACCGTCTTCAAAATCAAATTAAAATAAAGTTAAGTTCATTCGCGAATAAAATTCTTATAAAAAAAAGGAGCCAGGTGTTGCCACCCGACTCCCACTAAACAACCAGACGCCAAAATCTTTACCGTCCATTTACCGTGGCATACTCTGGTACTGTCTTTACAGTTTTGATGATTCTTGAGGCTACCTTGTAAGGATCTGCAGCCGAGTTTGGTCTGCGATCTTCAAGCCAGCCCTTCCAACCATTTTCAACTGTAGCGATCGGAATGCGAATAGAGGCACCACGATCGGAAACGCCATAGGAGAATTTATCAATAGACTGTGTTTCATGTTTTCCAGTGAGGCGCAAGTGATTGTCTGCACCATACACGGCGATATGTTCTTTCACCAGCGGAGAGAAGGCCTGGCAGACCTGATCGTAAACATCCTTCGACCCTGCTGTGCGTAGAAGCGAGTTGGAGAAGTTTGCGTGCATGCCTGAACCGTTCCAATCTGTCGCGCCAAGAGGCTTGCAATGCCAGTTGATGGCAACGCCATATTTTTCAGCTGTTCTTTCAAGAAGATAACGTGCCACCCAAACCTGGTCACCCGCGGCTTTCGCACCTTTTGCAAAAATCTGGAATTCCCATTGGCCTGTGGCTACTTCTGAATTTATCCCTTCAACATTAATTCCTGCTTCCAGGCACATGTCCAGATGCTCTTCAACGATGTCTCGGCCGAAAGCATTCTTCGCACCAACAGAGCAATAGTATGGACCTTGAGGTGCCGGATATCCATGTGTCGGAAAACCCAGAGGCTTATCCGTTTCCGGATTCCAAAGGAAATATTCTTGTTCAAAACCAAACCAAAAGTCGTTGTCATCATCCTGGATAGTTGCTCTTCCATTCGTTGGATGAGGAGTTCCATCAGGACTAAGAACTTCACACATTACCAGGAACGCATTCTTGCGGCCTGGATCTGGGAAAAGTGCTACTGGCTCAAGTAGACAATCTGAAGAACCACCGGGAGCTTGTTCAGTTGAACTTCCATCGAAGCACCATACAGGACAATCTTCTAAAGTTCCGGCAAAGTCTCTAACGATTTTTGTTTTACTTCTCAGGCTTTGTGTAGGCTTGTAACCATCGAGCCAGATGTATTCGAGTTTTGTTTTTGATTTGGACATAGTTGTTAGTAAGTTTTTAGTGGTTGGCTAAAATTGTTATTTCTTAAAATTTGTATACAGCGGCAAGTGTTGCACTAGGCATCATGTTGGTAGCTTTTCCATCAGAATCCAGGAACGAATCTTCAGAAGTACTATCAATTCTCAACTCAGGGATTAACATCAGTCCTCCGACTTTGTAATTACCTGATAAGGTGAATTCAGTTACGCTTCCATCACCTTTTGCATCGGTGCCGAAAACACTCAGGTGACCGTTTGTTACGCCAAAATATTCAGCACGAAGACCAATTGCGAAAGTTTCTGACAGCGTGATTTTTGGATACAAAGCAACTCCCATGAACGAGCTCGCATCACCATCACTGTCTTTGATGCTTCCTTCTGCCACAAATGCTTCTCCTGCGCCAACAGTCTGATATGTTGTGTTAACACCGAGGTAGAACTTTTCACTCAGGTTCCAACCAGTTGTAATATCCGCCTGGAAAAGTTTTCCTTTGGACGAAACAAAACCGACTGGAAGACCTTTGTCATCGCGAACGTACGCGTCATCTTTCGTGTCGAGTTTTCCATCCTGATCACCATAGAGGAAGTTAAACCAGATTCCGCCTTTCTCACTTGTCTTTCCGATTTGTCCACCGAGTGTGTAAGTGTTCACCGGGTTAAATTCCACGATGTCTGTTGGGTTCATGATGGAAAGTTTTGCAACAAGTCCATTTCCCAAATCAAAATCTGCGCGAAGGCCAGTGTGATTGAAGGGTCCCCATGAGAACATGTAAGAAGTAGAGTAGTGGAAGTTGACAGTTGGAGAGATCACTTCGTAACCGAGGAACGTATTGAACTGTCCCATATTCAAAGTGACTTTGTCGGAAAGCTTGTAGTAAGCGAACATTTGGTTAACAATCGCCTGACCAGAAGCTGTACCGAATACCGCTGCCTTACCACGTGGACCGAAAACCAGGTCTGCGGTGAATCCGGCTTTTTCGCCACCATAGGAAGCAATAATGTTAGCCATACCAAGGCTGAATCCTTTTAGATCTGCGAAGGATGTTGAAGGTGCATAGGCGCCACCGTAATAACCATTTGTTGTTCCTAATGATGAGTGAAAATAAGTATCGATACTTCCCGAAAGTTTAAATGTTGGTTCTTCTTCTTTCTTTTCTTCGCCTTCCGGAACAGTTCCATCCTTAGGAGGCGCTGTTTCTGTAGAAGGTTTTGCAGCTGATGCCAGTACAGTTTGTTCCTGTGCAAAACTTGCTTCTCCGCCAAGAAGGGCTCCGAGTAAAAGTCCGCTGCATAATTTTAGTGTTTTCATATTTTTGTTTTGTGTTTTTAAATGAACAATAAGCTAGAGTGATCCTGGGCAGGTCTCGCACACTTCCCAAGTGCTTTAGTGAAGTCGTTAGACCGCCTTCGCGATCCAACGACTCTCATGGATTAGATAGCTTCTTTTGCTGCTGATAAATCGAATGGAATAACATTCTCGCCGTGTTGGCTTACATCCTGACCAACCTTCTTATCTTCTGCGCTAACTTTCAATGGCGAAACCAGATCAGTTATTTTCAGAATTAAGAGTGAGCCGAGGAATGTATAGGCGATGACGATGGCCAATGCAATGAGGTGAACTGTGAATAAGCCAGTCTCACCGAAGAACAAACCGTTGCCAGTTGTGTTAGCAGCATTGACTGCAGTGTTTGCAAGTAAACCAGTCATTAACATACCAACTGCTCCACCTACACCGTGGCAAGGGAACACATCCAATGTATCTTCAAGAGTTGTTTTAGATTTCCAGTGTACAACAACATTACTGATTAACGCTGCAACTGTTCCGATGAATAAGCTCGATGGGATTGTGACAAATCCGGCAGCAGGCGTGATCGCTACAAGACCTACAACGGCACCGATACAGAATCCAAGAGCGGATGGTTTTTTACCACGTACAGAATCAAACAGAACCCAGCATAATCCGGCAGCAGCAGATGCAGTATTTGTTGTTGCGAAAGCTGATGCAGCCAAAGGACCAGCACCTAGTGCACTACCTGCATTGAAACCGAACCATCCGAACCATAGCAAGCCAGTTCCAAGTAATACAAATGGAATGTTTGCAGGAGCAATTGCTACTTTCTTTTCTGATTTAGTTCTCAAGAACATAGATGCTGCAAGTGCTGCGAAACCAGCAGACATGTGAACGACAGTTCCACCAGCGAAGTCAAGAACACCCATTTTAAATAGGAATCCGTCAGGATGCCATGTCCAGTGCGCCAATGGTGCGTAAATCAACAATGAGAATAATACCAGGAAAATGATGTACGATTTGAATTTGATCCTTTCAGCGAAAGTTCCTGTAATAAGAGCAGGAGTAATGATAGCAAACTTCAATTGGAAGAATGCGAACAACACTAAAGGAATGGTTGGTGCTAATGACCAGGGCTTACCATCCAATACATGTTGAAACATGAAGAAAGTAGAAGGATCACCGATAAAGCCGCCTTTAGATTCTCCAAATGCAAGGCTGAATCCGACTACGATCCAAACGACACTGATAACGCCCATTGCGATGAAGCTCTGGAGCATTGTAGAAATGATATTCTTGGTGTCAATCATTCCACCATAGAAATATGCAAGTCCTGGTGTCATAAGAAGGACGAGTGCTGTTGCAGCCAACATCCACGCAACATCTCCCGAATTAATTCCATCCGTAACGATGGTAGATGGTACTGCCGGGATGAACAGTGCCAAAATGCTTACTGCGATTAACAGTAGAAATGGTGCTAACGCTTTTTTCATAGTTGTCTAGATTTAAGGTTAAATTTTACTTTTGTCTGATTAATTGCACCAAATTTTGCCACTATTGGGTGAAAAAATACCCTCTTTTAAAAAAATATCTACGGAAACGTTGTAGGTGAGGTCTGATTTTAATCGAAAACGTGTAGAAATTATAAAATTTTCAACGAAATGCGTTTTAACAAACACACTTAAAGTGTATATGCAATTCATCGGTGTTTTATTCCTTTAAAGTTGCTAGTCGTAAAATTTTATTTTGACGTTCGTTTTTGAATTGGCGGACAGCCATTTGACTACCGTTAATAGAATTGCAACATGCTTATCCAAACATCTTCCTACTTTGAGAGCTTATTCTGAACCGGCATGAGAAAACTAGTTTTACTATTGGCAGCATTCGTATTTTCAACATCCCTGCTTAGTCAAGACAGGGTAAAGCAAGCACCCCTCATTAAAGAAGGAGATGGTCCCTATACACAACTCATAATAAGAGGAGTGATGTTGATCGATGGAACTGGTGCGCCTCCAATTGGTCCTACTGATATTGTTGTGAAAGGAAATCGGATAGTCAATATTCAAACAGTTGGATATCCTGGTGTTGCTATCGATGAATCACGAAGACCCAAGCTTGAAGCTGGTGGAAAAGAGGTGAAGTGTGAAGGCATGTATTTAATGCCAGGATTTATTGATATGCACGGACATATCGGTGGCGGACAGGCTCCTGATGCAGAATATGTTTTTAAACTTTGGATGGGCCACGGCATCACGACAATTCGCGAACCTTCGGCAGGGAATGGACTTAAATGGGTTTTGGAGGAGAAGGAGAAAAGTCAAGCAAACGCCATAACGGCTCCACGAATATTTGCTTATACGGTGTTCGGACAAGATGCCACTTCGCGAATCACTACAGCAGATGCCGCCAGAGCATGGGTTCAGCAAAACGCAAAGAACGGTGCGGACGGAATTAAATTCTTCGGCGCTGCACCGGAGGTGATGGATGCTGCTTTGAGGGAAAACAAACGACTCGGCCTTCGTTCGGCATGTCACCATGCACAAGTTGATGTCGCACGATGGAATGTTTTGAGTTCGGCTCGCGCTGGTCTAACATCAATGGAACATTGGTATGGTTTGCCTGAGGCGCTTTTCGTAAATCGAACAATTCAGAATTATCCTTCCGATTATAATTACCAAAATGAACAACATCGTTTTGCTGAAGCAGGAAAATTGTGGAAACAGGCGGCACTGCCGTATTCCGAACATTGGAATAAAGTAATGGATGAATTGCTCTCGCTCGATTTCACGCTCGATCCGACCTTCAATATTTATGAAGCGAGCCGCGACCTCCATCGTGCTCGCAGGGCTGAGTGGCATGAAGACTATACGCTTCCCAAACTTTGGGCATTTTATCAGCCAAGCAAAATCTCTCACGGTTCATATTGGCATGCTTGGGGAACTGAACAAGAAGTGGAATGGAAAGAGAATTACAAATTGTGGATGACGTTTGTGAATGAATATAAAAATCGCGGAGGAAGAGTGACAACAGGTTCTGATTCAGGTTTTATTTTTCAGCTATATGGATTTGCATACATCCGTGAACTGGAGTTGCTACGCGAGGCTGGGTTTCATCCGCTAGAAGTTATTCGGTCAGCAACCTTGTATGGTGCGCAGGCTTTAGGAAAAGAAAAGGATCTCGGGTCCGTCGAAATCGGTAAGCTCGCTGATTTTGTAATTATTGAAGAAAACCCATTAGCAAATCTCCAGGTGTTGTATGGCACTGGTGCCATTAAGCTTACGGACGATAATAATGTTGTTCGCGTGGGTGGCGTAAAATATACAGTGAAAGATGGTATTGTGTATGATGCTAAAAAATTATTGGACGATGTGAAGAAAATTGTGAAAGCCGAAAAGGAGAAGGCGGGTTTTGTGTTGAAGCAACCAGGGAATTGAGTTTTGGGTTCCTATTTTGAGTTTCGAAAATTTCGTGTTGTGAGTTTCAAGTTTAGAGTGGCGAAACCCGAAACTTTAAACCCGAACCCGAATCTCATTGCTACACTTTATCAATCGGAACTCTCTTGTTTTCTTTCACTTGTTTGAAATGACTTGGAGTTAATCCTGTCACTTTTTTGAATTGATTTGAAAGATGTTGCACGCTGCTGTATCCCAGTTCATGGGCGATTTCACTTAAGGTCAGCTCGTCGTACACTAAAAGTTCTTTTACTCTTTCAATCTTTTGATGAATTTGATATTGCTCGATAGTTGTTCCTTCTATGGATGAAAATAAGTTGCTGAGATAATTATATTCCTTATTCAACTTATCAGCGAGATAGACCGAGAATTTTAATTTTTTGGTTAGCGAGGATGGCTTGTGAATAAATTCAATCACCGCATTTTTGATTCCTGAGACAATTCTTGCAGACTTGTCTTCAATCAATTCAAATCCCAACGCTGTAATATCTTTTTTGAAATCTTCGAGCCGCTCACTTGAGGGTAGCTCGGCCAAATCAACCTGACCCAATGTGATTGATGTGTATGAAATTTTATTTTTGACTAGTTCATTTTTTACCGCCATTACGCAACGGTCGCAGACCATATTTTTTATAAATATTTTATTATTTTCCATGATTTGCCTTTCCTATAAAACCTAAATGTGTGTGGTGAAATGAATCTTCATATTTCAGACCATATCCCAGCAGCCTGTCAAATGCACTATGGCCAAATAACAACAATCCTATGAATTCAAGTTCAAAATTCACCAGATAAATACCGATCATGTAGATAATGAGCGCGATGCCCTTATGATGAAGCACATTGTAAGCGAACGCCCCGATTCTTGGATTAAACACATAACCGAGAAAGGCAATATCCGGCGAGAAAAAGAAAACCCAATACCACCACCAATCAAAGGGAATGAAAGATGTCAAGTAAACTGCAAAAACAAATTGTACTGCTTCTTCGAGCTTAAGAATTGTTTTCAT
>CBQWHS010000028.1:0-14849 GCA_967728665.1 uncultured Chryseosolibacter sp.
GGGTACACTCAAAAGAAAATCGTTACAGGGATGCCATCATAAACTATGAAGAGGCACTTGCATTAGCAAGGAGCGTTGACGCCATGATCCTCGTCATCGACTGTTATGATGAAGCTGGTAAGATTTACGCACAAACAGGAAATTACAGAATAGCACACCAATATTCTGAACGGGCACGAGTACTGAACGACAGCCTGCGGACTGCAGAAGTATCAGACAAGATAGCAACAATCCAAAAAGCACATGAGCTTGTAAAAAAGCAATCCGAGATCGATCTGCTCTTTCAGAAAAACCTGGTGAAGGAACTTGAATTACAAAGCGAGCGCAATAGGAATTACGGCTTAATGGTCGGGTCGTGTCTTCTTCTGCTCCTGGTGGCATTTGCCTATTACGGTTTTATTGTAAAGTCCAGGTTGAGCAAAAAGTTGGGTGAGAAATATGTGGAAGTGCAAAAGCAAAAGGAGTTGATCGAATTCATAAACATCACGCTTCACGCACAAGCTCTCCGGGCAAGCATGAATCCTCATTTTATATTTAACGCTCTTAGTTCGATACAATACCTGATTGCAAGCAATAACAATGAGGAGGCATTTAATTACCTCTCCAAATTTTCTGTTTTGCTAAGGAAAATTCTTGATCAGAGCACCAGATCTACTATAACCATAGGGGAGGAGATCGAGTTGCTCGAACTTTACATCGAACTGGAGGCGCTGCGCTTTGATCACAACCTGCAATACAAAATTGAGCTTCCAGATCGGATCCGGAAAGCGCCGATTCCATCGATGATGATTCAGCCTTACGTTGAAAATGCGCTGATACATGGGTTGTTCAATAAACTCTCGGACAGAAGACTCGATATAAAACTTACCCAGCAACAAATGAAAATTGTTTGTCAGATAACGGACAATGGCATTGGCAGAGATGCAGCGCTGAAGCTAAAAGCCACCAAAGGGATTTTCAACAAATCGCACGGCATGGAGCTGACAAAGCAACGCATGGAAGTTCAGAATAACCTGAACAAGAGCAGTTCTTATTGTAAAATTGATGATCTCACAGATGACGCTGGTAAACCATTGGGCACACGTGTAACTCTTACTTTCGATTATGTATAAAGCAATTATTGTTGATGACGAACGACAGGCAAGAGAGCTACTTGCCATTCTGGTGACGAAAGTGCTGTACGACAAAGTTGAAATCTGCGCGACATGCGCCTCAGTAAATGAAGCCATAGCCGCTATTGAAGTAAATAATCCCAATCTCGTTTTTCTTGATGTGGAGATGCCAGGTGAATCTGGTTTTTCACTTTTCGAAAAACTGGAAGGACGCATTACATTTGACGTGATCTTTACAACGGCCCACAGCAAATATGCGTTTGATGCATTTAAAGTAAATGCGCTCGATTATATTCTCAAACCTTCCACTCCTCAGGATTTGATCAGAGCGATCAACAAAATTGAAGAACGCTCGCATCTACACAAGGAATTGATTCGTCATTCCATCATGGAACAATTGAAAAAAGCGCACATAACAAACCGCCTGGGGTTGCCTACAGACAAGGGTGTTGAGTTTATCGATGTCACCACAATTGTGCGCTGTGAAGCATCCAGCAACTATACCTTCATCCATTTAAATAACAAGCAGAAAATTATCGTGTGCCGAACGCTTAAACAGATTGAGGAAGCGCTTCAGCCTTTTCCTTTTTTCCGGATACATAAATCGCACATGGTCAACCTTAAAGCGATCAAAGGCTACAAAAAAGGCGACAATAGTTTTGTCACGCTCGAAGACGGAACCGAGCTTCCTGTGAGTCGCCATCTGAGAGCAGATTTTGAAAGCATGGTAGCGGTAGTCTAACCGGACTTCATAATTCGAATCAATTCTTCAGTCCCGGGCATCCCATAAATTGGTAAGCCAATAGTATTATGCATTTCTTCAGAAAATGTGTCTGAACACATCAGCCCAATCCCCCCTCACACTCATTCAAAGCTGCAACACACTCATCGGTTCACAAATCGAATTACCCGCCATTTATTTTCGCCACCGAATTTAAATGTTAAGGCCGAAAGGCTTTTTTCAACTGCACATCACGTATTAAAAAACCCATTACACTTTAAAGTTCTTATTATGAAAAAAAACACAATTACGAAAACAACCTTTTTAACATTGTTGGTAGCTGGAGCTATTGTCGCACTGTCTAACTTATCAGGTTGTACAGACATTCTCGGTATAGACACCGATTACAAATCCGTTTGCGAGTGGAAAGCCACCATCGAAGGACCTGACGAAATCTTTTTTGATGCTTGCGAACCGCTTGATGTACAGTATGAATTGTTTGTTGATGGACAACCCCTTGATCTTAACGATGTGGGCGTGTGGAATATTTCGGGAGACCTCGACGTGATCTCCGTGGGAAATACTAATCCAGTGGTGGTAAGAGCTAAGGAGATAAATGATGTATCAGGAGTAGGCTTTGGATTAATAACGTTTTCAGCAGAGACGCGTCCTGATGAATGCGAAACCGCTGAAGGAGGGTCTTTGCTCCTTGCAACTAAAAATATAAGCATTTTCCCGAATAAACTGTCTATAGAGTCGAATCTATGTTACGATGGTTCCACCAATCTTGCCAGTGGTACACTTACTCTTATAGACAAGGCTCCGGGAGCGCAAAACTACACGTGGACGATAGCTCCTGCAGGCATAGCAGACATAGATCCACAACCTAATAGTCCCTTTTGCAAGGTTAAGAATGCCAAGGGCAACTTTACTGTATGGGTAGAGAAAACGGGCTCCAAGTGTGTGAGCGAAGTTAAAGCAGATATAGAAATCAACTGTACGCTGTAGTTGACTGCATACACCATCATAGCACATTGTCAAATTACGATTCAGTGGCCATCCTGCAAGAGCGCTGGATGGCCACTGAGATCGTTAACGGATTGATAATTGGTGAGGTCTATCAATCCAGAGCGTTGGTTACAAATCTATTTCCTTTTCCAACAGACGATTCATTTCTTTGATTACCGTATCAAGTTCGTTGGATGAATCGTATAGCATGTTGATGAGTTCAGCTTTTTGATCTGCCTCGACAGCCTTGTGTTTAATCAATTGCAATAGTCCGAGCATCCGGGCTAAAGGCGCTCTTACTTCATGCGAATTCATGTGGGCGTATTTTGATAGCTGGTTTAGCTGGTCGTTGATTTTATCTGTTCGCTCCCTCACTATCCGCTCCAGGTTTTCATTCAGTTCTTTAATACTTTCATTTGACGATTTGAGTTCTTCATTTAAGCTTACCAATTCATTATTGGCGTACGTCAATTCGAAAGTTCTTTTTTCAACTTCACGCGATAAGTTTTCATTATTATGCTCCAGCGTTTTCCTGATCTCAAACTGCATCAAATAGAAACTTACAACGAGCGCTGATGAAATAATTTCGAATGAGCTAAGGGGTAGGATGGCAAGATAAGACGCCCCGAAGCTTCTTTCGTCACTGGCGAACATTGTGACTGCAAGTCCCACCAACGGAAGCAGAACGAGAAGATAATAACCAAGCGTTATAACCATGGACGACAGTCCCAAAAAGATGTTCGGTAGTTTTTTCTTCTCCACCAACTTAAAAGATAGCCAGGCAATCATCAATGGTATCAGGTGCACGCCATATACAGCCCAAAGAGGAATTCCAGCCGGATGATTAAGAAGTGTGAAAAGGCTAAGCACAAAAACATATACGGGATGCTGAATATGAATCAGGCAAATTAGCAGTGGTATCTCGCGTAAATTCATTTGGCCAATGCCTACTAAGCTGAGCGCCCAGGAAAGGATACCGAACAGAATGGTATAGAACGCATTCTTGAATAATGGGTTGCCGAACATGCGCTGGCTTATGGATGACGAGGGCATAGATGCTTGTCAGAAAAATTGTAAACCGTCAAATTTACAAAATGGCAGCTTGCCATCTTCTTTCAGGAAGCATTTGGAAAAGTATTTAGCTTGAGTCAGAAACTTAGAAATTGAAAATAACAAAGGCGAACATAAACACTTCCGCATCGTCGGGTATGATGAGATTTTTGATACTAAAAATTATATCTCTATTTATTCTCGTATGGCGCACGCCCTGTTGAAAAAAGAAGTCGGCGATGAGGCTGTAGTGAAAACAAGTGCCAGTCAGGTTACCTGACGTATCTCCAAAATTGAGTACCAAAAATGACGTTTGTTTCTTCCAAGCATCAGGAATTAATTGATCGGTAAATAGAAATGGCCGATTAAGGGACACAGCTCAATTTTTTTACTCGTATCTTTACTTGTAAGATAATCTTGTAGCTGAAGTTTGCAATATCATGTCTTTTCTTCTGGGGAGTTCTGGTGTCTCATCTAAGTTTTATTCACTCAAACTATCTGTGGCATTTGCTTTTTTATGCCTCTCCGTTCTGGTAAGAGCTCAAAATAATGCAACGCCGAGGTCGATCACCGTTAAGCAGGGGCTGCCGCAAGGGTTCGTCTCGGGTATTGTTCAGGACGACAACGATTTTATCTGGCTAGGTACACGCGATGGCCTGGCCAGGTATGATGGCCATGAGTTTAAAGTATTCCGTGCTCACGATGACCGGGCGACCTCAATATCGACGAACCTGATTACATGGCTCTATCGCGATCCCAAAAACCGAATCTGGATTTTTCACGAATCGCTGGCCATCGACGTGTTTGATCCGGTTACCGAAGAGTTTTCATGCTTTACCTGTGATCCGGCCAACACGGTAATCTCAAAGCGGCTTAGCCCCAACTTTGCGTATGTCGATTCACAGGATAATTTATGGGCGATCAACTTCGGAAACGGAATTTGGAAAAGTGATCTGAAAACCGGCACGCTTAAGCTTATCTCGAAACATACAGCCGATCTGCTTAGCGATACGGTAAAAGGCGTGATCGAAACACGTGATCACCAGTACTGGGTTTTTACCAGTAAAGGGATACAATTGCTCGGTGAAAAGGATAAGGTGGTAAAAAACTTTCCATTTGAATTCTCATCCATTAATAATATGAGCGATGAAATTCCGCTGGGCCTGATGTTTATGAACGATGATCTGATCCTGGTTCGGAACTGGGAGGTGGTCCTTGTTTTTAATACAAAAGAGCTTACGATGACTCCGCTCATCAACAAGCAGGAAGAGAATTTTTCGCCGAACATAACCACTCCTCAGAAAGATCCGGCCGGAAATATTATTGTTGAAATTAGGGGATCCTTGTTTCAGGTGGATAAGGACCAACGTTTTAAGAGAATATGGAACGGGAAAGGTCACATGATATCTTTTTACGTTGATCGTTCGGGCGTTGCGTGGATTGGTAACGATGCTTCCGGAATTCTGACGGTGGACCTGCGGTCGACCGTTTTTAGATCACAGAATTATAAGGCTGGATTTTTTAACGACATCCTCAGTCAGAACGGCGCAAAAATAGAGAAGACTTCATGGCTGAACTATACGGCACAGCATCGATACGCATACGACGCACGGACACGCTTCGAATACGATTCAAAAAACAAATTGTTGTTGACGTACGGCTCGAATGCAACTTTGTATGATTTCAATAAAAAGATTTTGGAAGAATGGCCACCCATTCAAACCGAAACACCCACTCACAATCTTCTTGCCGCAACGATTGCGAATGACACTTGCTGGCAGGTGGATGCGGGAAATCCGGTTTACTACAATATTCAAAAATCTTCGTGGATATATCCGCTGGGCAAGCATTGGAGGCCGTCCAAGCCCTTCACTGCTTTGGATATTGTTAAAGTAGGTAATATGATCTGGGCAACAACAAGTCATGAGGGGCTCGTTAGCATCAATCTCTCAACTGCAAAGGTTAACTGGTACACCCAGGAGTTGGGTCAGTTGCCGACAAATGAGTTAATGGACATCGAGCGTCACCCGGTAAATGACAGTTTGGTATGGGTCGGGACCCGAAATGGCCTCATGCGCCTCAACGTACTCACCGGAGCAACAAAAACGTTCAGCGTCAAAGATGGTTTACCAAACAATACTATCTATTGCATCGTAGCAGACGCTGACAATTTTCTCTGGTTGTCTACGAATAAGGGACTATGTCGCTTTGATCCCGCATCCCTGCGTGTGCTGAATTTTTCCGTGGATGACGGCCTTCAGGGAGATGAGTTCAATCAATTTCATAAACTGAAATTACCCGATGGGCAAATTGCTTTCGGTGGGACTGACGGAATTACAATATTTGATCCTCGACAAGTACGAAATGATATTTTTCAGCCAAAGGTTCAATTGACGAAACTAAGAATTAATAATGTCGAGATTGAACCTGCTCGTGACAGTTCTGTTGTAAACACTCCATTGAATTCCATAACATCGTTGAAACTAAAATACGATCAGAATTTTATTACGTTTTATTTTGCCGGATTGCAATTCAACAACGTTGGAAAAATACAATATCGATACCGATTAAAAGGTTTCGACCGTGACTGGAATTATGATGCTCTCGGAATAGCTACCTATACAAAAATTCCGCCCGGTGACTATGAACTTGAATTGAATGCTACCAACAGCGCTGGGGAGTGGAGTGAAAACGTAAAAAGTATATCGATTCTAATTGACCCTCCATTCTGGAGAACTAATCTGGCCTATGCTTTCTACATCAGTTTGTTGATAACATTTGTATGGGTGTACATTCGGTACACAATCAGGAAAATTCGCCTTGAGAACCTGGTGACGCTGAAAAATAAAGAAGCGGAACAACTCAAGCATCTGGATGAAGTTAAAAGCAGATTCTTTACAAACATTACGCATGAATTCAGAACTCCTCTGACATTGATCATTTCACCACTGGAGCAACTATTAAAAACTGATGACCTGAACAATTCACAAAAGAAGCAACTCGTAACAGTGCAACAGAATTCAATGCAGCTTTTACAGTTGATCAATCAAATACTCGAACTTTCAAAACTAGAAGTTGGATTACTTCAGGTATCGACCTCACCAGTGAATATCAATAAATTTCTGGAACGGCTGATCACTCCATTTCATAGCATTGCAAATCATAAGCAACTCACGTTGTACTTTGAAAGCGAACTGGATGACGAAGAATACTTCGTTGATGAAGATAAACTGGAGCGCATTATCAACAATTTAGTGGCGAATGCAGTCAAGTTTACTTCACCGGGTGGCAGTGTCAAACTGATCATTTCAAAAACACCTGCTGATAATCACAAAGATTTAATCACATTCAAGATTATTGACACAGGAGTTGGAATTTCCACTGAATCATTGCCATTCATATTCGACAGATTTTATCAGGCCGATGACAAAACCAATCGGGCATATGAAGGAACGGGAATTGGTTTATCGCTCGTAAAAGAGTTTACTCATCTCCTGGAAGGAACCGTAGCAGTTGAGAGCGCTTTAGGAAGTGGGACAACATTTACAATTGTTCTTCCGCTGACACCAGCAATCGATGCAAAGCCATTGATCTCGTACGATCAGATTAAAACATCAACTGATGAGTTTATAACATTAAACAAGGTCGAAATAAATCCAGCAGAAAACACGGACAAACCATTAGTGCTCGTTGTTGAAGACAATGATTCGCTTCGGGATTTCCTGGCAGAACAATTGTCGAAGTTCTATTCCGTGATCACCGCAGCGAATGGAGACGAAGCATGGGAAAAAGTTGTAAGCGAACTCCCCGAGTTGATCATTACCGATGTAATGATGCCATACATGGACGGAATAACGCTCAGTAAAAAAATCAGGGAGACAGAAGCTACCAGTCACATCGGTTTGATTATGCTTACCGCGAAATCATCGCCAGAGAGTAGATTCGAAGGACTTCAAACGGGTGCCAATGATTACATCTCCAAACCATTCAGTTTTGATGAACTGCAATTGAGGATTGCCAACCTGTTGACACACCAGCGGAGACAGCGCGACTACTTCTATAGCCAATTGCTAAAGAACGAAACCTCGAAGCCGAAGGAAGTAGAGAATGAGTTTTTGAAAAAGACCTACCAGTTTTTAAACGTCAGAGTAGCGGAGGCTAAACCGATAGGAGTCGAGGACCTGGCGCATCATCTGAGTATGAGTTCGCGCACACTCAACCGAAAACTCTCGGTATTGCTCGGCCTTACGCCGAATGAACTGATTCGTAATTATCGCTTAACTCAAGCAACCACAATTTTAAAAAAAGGGACGGCTATTTCTGAAGTCGCTTATCGGGTGGGGTTCGAAAGTCCTCAATACTTTGCCCAGTGTTTCAAAGCCCTTTACAACATTACGCCAACAGAATATCAGAAGCAGAATCAGAAGGAATGGCAAGAAAACACCGGTTTTCCTTCAACGCCACGCACCTGATTTCAGAGGCATTTGCTTTCAGAAGTTTTAGCCAGCAGTCTCTCTTGCCTGCCTGACCTTCTATCTCGCGTGCTACCCGCCTTACTAAAGCCTTACACTCTTATTGTCCTAAAATTGACCAAAGTTGTCTGTTTTCTTAACAGAGAAAGGGCCTCGTGCAATGAATTTTGGGATGTAAACTATCCTAAACTATCCAAAGTTTTATCAAACCCAACACTTATAACCTCACACGTTACATGAGAACACGATCCATTTTTCTGATCCTATTTTTAGCCAGCCATGTACTTTTGGCACAGACCACTACTGGCATTGCTGTGCAAGGCATTGCCCGTGACGCGAACAAGGCTGCGATAGTCGGCAAAACGCTCAATTTTACATTTACTATCAGCGGTGGTTCTAAAACCTACACTGAAACTCAACCGATTACCACTGATGCCTTTGGTGTGTTCTCGCATATCATTGGTACGGGCACATCCAGTGACAATTTTAATGCCTTATCATTCGGCGAAGCTCAGTTGCACCTTAAGGTTGAGACGGGTGGCGTCACTTTATTAAATGGTCCGTTTCAATATACACCTTACGCAAAGAGCGCCGACAACGGTGTGCCTATTGGCGGAGTGATCATGTGGACCGGAACTGTAGTTCCTGACGGGTGGGCATTATGCGATGGCACGACCGTGGAGGGTTTCGCAACACCTGACCTGCGCGGGCGGTTTATCGTTGGAGCAGGCCAAAATTCGAACCCAACTGTTGGAGACACTAACCCGACGTATGCGCTCAACGCTCTAGGAGGACAAAATGGTGTGAGCTTGACAGTTGCGGAAATGCCTGGTCACAACCATGGCGGAAATTTAACTACATCTAATGCCGGAACACATAGACATGCTTTGTGGAGTATTTTGGGGAATGGCTCTTTAGCTACACTGAGCGGTGCTTATACAGGGTTTGGAGCTTTTACAGGCCTCTATCTGGATGGAGCATGGCAGAACAGGGGAAGTGGTTATATAGACGATGCCGGTGATCATAACCATACAGTATCGATTACATCCGAAGGGACTAACACCGCCCACGAAAACCGCCCACCTTACTATGCGCTGGCGTATATCGTACGGGTCCGTTGAGCATAAGCCAGGCAACATCAAGCGTAAAATTCTCTAAGACAAATTATCCATCGTATGATCGCCATGAAGCACATAGTGATAGTAATATTTCTTTGTTTGATTGCAACGGTATGGCTGCAGGCTCAAACCCCAACCAAATCGAATCCGCAGCCTTTCATCGGCGCTGGGGCGGGACAGGAGCTGCCTGGCCCCGAACTGCCTGGCACGGTTCCAGTGGCCACCTATTTTCACCTCCAGATTGGAAACGGTGTTCCATATGGCAACAGTGGTGACACACTCTTTTCCCGTTTCCCGTGGGATGTACTTTACATTCCTTACACTTTTGCCGCCGAACATTTTGAAGTATCTAAGGGATACTACAGCGATCATATACAACTTGATTGGACAGTACAAAGTAATGCGAATCTTATCGAACGCATTATCGTATACCGGCGCCCTTATACCGGAACGAATACGAACGACACCGATGGTTATGTGAACATAGCAACGCTTGCAGCCGATGCTTATACATATAAAGACACCAACATACAAGGTGGCAAGTTGTATGAATATAAGATCGCAGCGGTCGGCGTGTCAGTGATAGAAAAGAAATACATCACGTACATTACCGGCATCGGCTATCGAAACCCGACGGGAGTTGTAACGGGGAACATCAGCTTTGATGGCGGCAGCCCAGTAAAAGATGTTGTGATCCGCGCCGATCCACAAGGTGCCGGTCTTTCAGTTGGGAGCAGCTTACTCTTTACAAACACAAGCAAACTTTTGATTTCTCTCAGGAATCAGCAACCTGCCAATGCCATCACATGGCAGGCCTGGGTTAAACTTCAGAAAAACACTTCAGCATCCCTCTTTCAGCTCGCAGACACAGCGCGCACTTCCGATATCGTTGAAGCCACCTACTCCACGACAGGTAATAGCCTTACTGTTAACGTATCTTTGACTTCCGGTCAAACCAAAACGTTTTCCATCAGCAATTTCTATCCTACCGGTGACGTAGATGGAAAAGGTGACGATTTGTTCAATGCGTTCGTTACAGCAGCGCAACCTCAAACGGACTTTGATCAAAACTTCGTTCATCTCTCGGTTGTGCTCAAGAACGGAGAAGAACCATTGCTGTACATCAATGGAAGAAATGTTGACGAAGAATATATAAAAACGTTGCATGGTACTCCAGACACTCTTCCCTCGGTAACAACATCGGGGAGTTTTGTGTTTGGGGGATTTCATGCCACACAGGCAATCGTGGGAGAGGCACTTATTGGGTATGTTGACGAAGTTCGTCTGTGGAATACTGCGCTTGATGAAAAAAGAATCCGTACGGACTTCAAACGGTACCTGGGAGGCTCAGAGGTAAACCTGGCATCTTATCTTCGGTGTGACGAAAACGCTGGATCATTTGCCTACGATATTTCCAGAGTAGGTTTTGACTTCAATAAAAACCATGCTGAAATAATAAATGCCACGTGGTCTGCTGACAAACCAACATCTTCACAGCTTGGCATTCTCGGCGTCACCGATGATCAGGGTAATTACATCATTGCATCAATTCCCTACGCGGGTACGGGTGAATCCTATGCGCTTACGCCGATGCTCGGTGTTCATCAGTTCGAGCCAGCCCAACAGCTTGCATATATCGGCAACGGCTCGGAGGTGGTAAACCAGGTTAAGTTCCGCGATATTTCCTCTTTTCGCTTTTTAGGTACAGTGTATTACACGTCCAATGGCGTGTTCGCCACTAAGGACGCTGGAAACGTCACACCTGGCAGCATCAGTGAGGATGGCTATAACCAGTACAAGGCGCGGATCGATGACAAGGAACAATTGGTAAGTAAAGGAGAATACTATTGGGATAACGAAAACAAGACGCTACGTTTCACACCCAAAATATTCCTCGAGGGCGCAAATGTTTATGTCGATGGCAACATCGTGCTCGACAAGGATAAACGGCCTGTGGTTACTGGTCCAGATGGCAAGTTTGACATCAGGGTACCTATCGGTAATCATTACATCGAGGTGAAAAAAGACAAGCACCACTTTACACATGGCGGGCGGTTTCCTGCTGCACGGGCTGATGGGAAAGATCTGTTCGAGTTCTTCCAGCACCAGCAAACATCGGTCACATTTCTTGACACCACTCGCGTGCAACTCGTAGGCCGTGTTGTCGGAGGGACACGAGAGGCAGCCAAGCCTGTAGGTTTTGGATATAAAGGTATTCACCAATATGCATTCAAAAATACAGGCAAACCCGACAGTCTTGTAACGGTAAGTTCGATTAACAACGTCGGTATTGCATCACTCACACTTAGCTACGTGCCTTATGGAGGAACGACAGATCAGGCAGTAGAGTATACCTTTAAAACCGATTCGCTCACCGGAGAATACAAAGTGAACGTTCCACCGCTCTCGTATATTCTGAAACAGAACGGGGTTCGCATCAAAAACAACCCTGCGATACAATTGCTTGCGGCGAATGAGATACTGAACCTTTCCACCGTGCCCGATACTATTCGTAGTGAGTATAAGGATGCAGCGGGTATACTGCGCGAAAAATCGGAACCCTATCATTTTGTGAAAAGCTTCACATACAGAAGTGACCCGACGCTGAACACTACTTCTCAATCATCTGACGACGAAATTACAGTAACAGTGAAAGGTGCGGATAACAATCCAGTGGCAGAAACTATTGAAACAACAGGTCTTCAGACATTGACCGGTGATAAATATCTCTTTTATACTCAAGGAAAATATTACACCATCCGATTTGAAACTTATGAGGAGTATGTGAACAATGACAATGACCAAAAGATATTGACAAACCGCGTACCGATTACCGATGGACAGTTTATCATCAATAATAATTTAGCAGAGCCTGGAACTGATGGCGTAACAGAAGGTGAAGATAACGCCAATGTAAGGCTATATACATTTCGGGCAGGTATGCCAGCAATCGCAGCGCCTTTTACGCGTAACATCAGCATCAAGTACCGCGTGAATGATGTGGATTATCCTGCCACCAATTACAACCCTCAGGGTGTGATATTGGGAGGCGCATCAGATGGCAGCCAGACTTTTGTGTCGGCCATGCCGAATGTACCGGATATTATTTTGCGCGATCCACCAGGCTCCAACAGTTTTGCTTCTATTGAAGCAGGTCAATCGATTTCTTTCACTAGTGAGTACAGCTACAGTGCAATAGCGGGGGCTGGTGCCAGCATCGAAAGCAAATTCGGAATGGAACTGGCATTTGTAAATGCCCCTATGGGAATTGGCACGATCGAAGAAGCATCGTCTATTTTCGATGTCAATGCAGGTGTTAAGGTAACCAATACATCCAACGATGGCCATAGCCTCACTACAACCTACGAATTCTCCAACACGATTTCTACGAGCGATGATCCGCTATTTGTCGGCAGCGATGGCGATCTCTATATCGGAAAAGCTCAAAACTATTTCTATGGTACTTACAATCGTGTACAGGCAGATAAAGATCCTATCAGCGATAGCAATTATATGACACTCAAGGATCCAGCTACTGGAAAACAAGTGCATATCAGTGCGCAAAAAGCTCATTATTTTGAGCCGAAGCCTTCCGGTACAGTCTTCATTTATTCGCAGCATTTCCTTCTCAACACACTTCTGCCGGAACTGGAATCTATCATCACAGGATTGGAGAACGGCACGATACCATCGTCGGGCCCATCAGCACCTCCGCTAACAAAAAGACAATACCAGCAGCAGGTAAAGCAATGGAAAAAGGTCATCTACGAAAATGAAAAGGTCAAGTACAATACGCTGAATAACAGGAATGCGGTTAAAACCGCATTAATCGACAGCTTGAATGTATACGTGACGTCGATTGCGAGCCAGATTGATGAGGGATTGTTGGCACCCGACAAAAAACAACTACTGGCCGAATTTCTGGACAATGCGAAAGAGATAAGAACGCTGGTAGATAAAAAATTCTTCGAGAATATTTCATTTGACGCCGGCGTAGGTGAGATCACAAAGAGTGTGCAGTCGGCTTCAGTTGTAGGTATCGAAAAATCTTTTGAAGTAACCGTTGACGAAGAGTTTGCAACGAGTACAGGCTTCGATATCAAAGGTGCAGGTATCACCGTAGAAGCGTCGCAGTATCATACAAGCAATATTAGCGGTGGTCTCAATAAACAGGAAGCCACCACGACTATGATCAGCTATACGCTGAAAGATAATGATCCAAACAACTACTTCAGCGTGGACATTGTAAACGCATTCGATGGAAACGGTCCGGTGTTCAGTACGCTGGGTGGGAGAAGCTCATGTCCCTATGAAGGAGCGGAATTGACGGAGTTCTATACATCGAAGTACAATAACGCCCGTGCGTTATTTTATTTATCCGGCAGCACGATGAAGGACGGGAAAGAAACGCTTAGCAAAGCCACACAACAAATACAGAAACCGCAGATCAGTGTCGAAGTCGCCAGTGTCACTAATGTGCCGGAAGCCGAGGCGGCAGAGTTTGAGCTCATACTGGAAAACAATAACCCGGCAGGTGTGGATGGCCTCAGCTCTTATTTCGATCTGTGGGTAGACAATACCACCAATCCCAACAATGCCATTATGAATGTAGGTACCACGGGTACCAGTGATAACCTGTATGTTCCTTATGGCAAGCAAACAAAATATACACTCACCTTGCAAAAGTCTGCATCAGATGTATTTGAATACAAAAACATCAATGTGTATTTACTATCTACTTGTGAGCCATCTGTTGTTTACGATTACACAACCATCTCTGCTACGTTCAGTCCGTCATGCACGGCTGTACAAATAAATCAGCCCCTCGATAACTGGGTAATAAATGCCGGCGATGCATTCAATGGAGACAATACGACCAATCCATTGCCGGTGGTAGTCTCAGACTATGACCAATCATTTGCGAGTTTCAGAAATTTCGACCTTCAATACCGCAAGGCCACCTCGTCTACCTGGACGAATCTGGCCAGCTACTACAACAGCCAGGAATTACTGGATGCTGCAGTGTTGGAAGGCAAGACGGGAGTTGTTATTGGTGGCGCTACTACTACTTATCCATGGGACATTGGAGCGATGGGCCTCGCTGATGGAAAATATGAGCTGCGTGCTGTTTCATACTGTGCTAATGGAACACAATTCCTATCTGACATAGTCACCGGTACTATCGATCTGAATGTGCCCAAACCTTTTGGCACACCATCCCCGGCGGATGGCATACTCGGACCTGGCGAAGATATCACGATGCGATTCAATGAGCCCATTTTATACTCATCAGCGCTGAGCCGGATACAGATCGAAGGAGAAACAAACCAGCAAGAGATCAGTCACAATGTATCCATTCACTTTGAAG
>CBQWHS010000029.1:0-14667 GCA_967728665.1 uncultured Chryseosolibacter sp.
CCCTTACTCCGACAAATAAATCATTGTCACCATCCAGATCGAAGTCTGCCGCAGCAACAGTTGATGTGCTCTCAAACCGGGTCGATACAGGAAGCAGTTGTGTGCTTTTTTCGAGCTCTCCTTTGCCTCGATTCAAATAGAGACGATCGAGCAATTCAGGTGAGTTGGAAGAGAACTCATTTCCACCACTGGTTACATACAAGTCCATGCGCTGATCCCCATTGGCATCAAAAAAAATGCAATCCGTATCTTCTGACTCCTTATCATGTCCAAAGATCGCTTCATTTACCTTTGTAAAGGCGCCTGATTTAAGTTGCTGGTATAATACACCGGCCTGCCCTTTTGCTCCGCCAATATAAAAATCATCAAGCCCATCGTTGTTGATATCTCCCGTGCAAAGGCAAGGGCCTTCATTGGAAATCATATTGAATAATAAAGGGTCACGATCGAAATCGACAAAATCATTTTCTGCATGTTTAAAATCCGCTCCTTTAAGTTTGGCAGATGAAAACATTGTCTTAGGCAATGCATGTTTGCTTTGGGTGTGTAAGGGATCGTGGGCATCGCTTTGATTCAGATGGATTTGTTGATTAGTTTTTACGTTAGCTATTAAAGTAACTTTATTATCAGGCCACGATATAAAAACAGAATCAACCGAAGTTGTTTTGCCCAAACCAAAATGCAACCTATAATCAACAGTCGACATAAATCCCCGCATTGGAGACAATTCCTGATAGTAGGTTTGTCCGTTCGCCTTTATAATAATTTTTGATCCGAGCGCGAAAACATTTTGATCTTCTCCATGAAGAAAAAAAGTCAACGTGGAATTTTCAGGATGTTGTTGTTTGCTGTGATTCTCAATCACAAAAGCCGGCATATTTACATTACTCACCACCAAATCCAGATCACCGTCATTATCAAGATCTCCGTAGGCCGAACCATTGGAGTGTGAAGGGTCGCTCAACCCCCATTCGTTACTTTTATTTGTAAACGATAGATTACCGTTATTATGAAAAGCGTAGCTGGATATTTTAGCGGAGGGGATTGAGTCGATAAGCCTTTTAATCACCCCTTTATCCTTCTGTAAAATTTCCCTTACAAAATCAGGATTGGCTATAAAATTTACATAATCCTGATCAAGCAAGTCTTTATAAATTCCGTTCGCGACAAAAATATCTTTCCATCCATCGTTGTCCATATCGAAGATCAATGCGCCCCAACTCCAGTCGGTCGCCTCAACACCAGACAGACGCGATATTTCGCTAAATGTTCCGTTGCCATTGTTGAGTTGTAATACGTTCCTCGCGAATTGATTGTAGTAGCCTTGTGCAACGCTAGCGCGGTGCTTATCCCAATTTTCAAACTGTGCTTTTGTTTTCAGGCGGTCATCGCTTTCGGGTAACATTTCAGTTACGAAGATTTCCGGCAAGCCATCATTGTTAATATCAGCCATATCGGCCCCCATAGAGCCAAGACTAATCTCCTGCATGCACTCCTCAAGCGCCTCTTTAAATGTCCCGTTTGCGTTGTTGATGTAGAGGTAATCTTTTTCGAAAAAGTCGTTGGATACATGGATATCATCCCATCCGTCATCATTGACATCTCCGATCGAAACACCAAGCCCAAATCCTATTGAACTCGAATAAATGCCTGCTTGCTGACTAATATCAGTAAAGCTTCCGTTGTCATTCCTCAACAGGGCATTTCCCGCAGATGGGTCTGGAGTATTTCGCTGGTTTCTGCGAAGGTCATATGCGCCAACAGACCTGATTGAATTGTTGAGAAGATAGCAATCCAGGTCGCCATCTTTATCAAAATCGAAAAAGGCAGCGTGTGTTGAAAGTCCCTCAAAAGCAAGACCGTAGGTTTTCGATTTTTCGGTGAACGTTAAATCGCCGTTATTTATAAAAAGCTCATTATGCCGCCTTTCTCCTCCGGGTGGCCCGGACTTGCAAAGATAAATATCAAGTAGTCCGTCAGCATTAATGTCTACTATACTTACACCTGTGGTCCACATACCTTTGGCACTGATTCCAGCTTTATCGGAAATATCTTCAAATTTGAAATTGCCCTTGTTTAAATAAAGTTTGTTGGGAACAAGATTTCCAGAAAAAAAAATATCAAGTAATCCATCATTGTTAATATCGCCTACACCAACACCTCCTCCATTATAGAAATTTTTGAAGGTGTAAGTGTTGAGTTCTTCTGTATAGGCCAATTTATTATTGAATGCAATCCCTGTTGTGGAAGAATCCAGAATAGTGAACAAAGTGTTATTAGCGACTTTTTTATTTTGGCAACCTGTTAAAAGGAAAACAAAAACAACAATAACGAGTAGTCTCATCTCCTCGATACCTTAGTCACAAAAGTAGAATCCATCATCATGTCAAAAATAAAAAAAAAGCAAATAGCCTATTGCTATTTGCTTTGTTATAAAGAGATCTAGAAAAATTTATCCACCACTGGCAGGGTATCCTGGATTTTGAACCAGTTTTTTATTCGCATCAATTTGTTGTTTCGGAATTGGGAACAGTTGATAGTGAACATCACTCACCTTCTTCTCCCACCACGCATTTCCGAATTTACCAAAACGGATGAGATCCTGTCTGCGAGTCATTTCAGCATACATTTCTCTTCCACGTTCTGCGTATAAAAGATCGAGTGTGAGCGTAGGGTACGGATCGACACCAGCTCGATCGCGAATATTATTTACTAACACCAACGCTTCTGCCGTCTGGCCGAGTCTGAATTTGGCTTCAGCAAGAGATAAAATAATATCACTAAGACGGAAAATAACAAAGTCGTTACTCATGTTATTGGTTCCTCCTACTTCAAATTCATACTTGCCGATACGCGCGCCAGCCTGTCTCAGACCTTGAGGATATATTTCATTAAGCTGAGGCGTAAAAGTTACAGGCTTGCCGTCAAAGTCGTTAGGTTCAGCTCCACCGTCAAGTGTTCTTGAACCATCCTGATTATACTGAGGGCCAACAATAAAATTAGATAATCGTGAATCGACTGTGCCGATGTCATCAGAGATACCGTCATTATTAGCATCTTTAGTTAGGCCTTTCCACACCGGACCTTGAGGCCCAGGATTTTGAGCCGGATCTATATATGAATTATAGAATTCCTCAACTGTCTGGTATCCATTCCAGGGTTGGAATGTAAGATTATAGGTTGGTGCGCTAGCTACGGACAACGTCATTGCTACCCAGTTAAAGCCTTGAGCAAAAACCTTATCATAAGGGTATACAAAGATGTTTTCTTTCGAACCCGAATTCCTGATCGCAAAATTAGCTTTGTAGCTTCCTTCGAGCGCATAACCGCCATTCGTGATGAGGTCATTTGCGTCATCAGCAGCCTTCTGCCATTGAGGCGTACCAGTGAAGACACCTGCGTTTAAATACAGCTTGCAACGCAAGGCAAGTGCTGCCCATTTTGTCATTCTTCCATAAGTACTGGCATCTTTTGCAGTGGGAAGGACTGGAATAACTTCATTCAACTCTTTCACAATAAAATTAAATACTTCAGCGCGAGGAGTCGTTGCTGGAGGATCAACCTGAGTGAAATCAGTCACCAAGGGGATATTTCCAAACGCATCCACAGCCCAATAGTACCAAAGAGCGCGAACCGCACGAAGTTCTGCAATGAAGGCATCGGCCTCTGGAGTCTTTAGTGATTGAAATTGATAAATGAGACGATTACAGGTATTGATACCTCCATATAGAAAGGTCCATCCATTATTAAAGAAACCGTTATCAGGCGCAAATTCGTGTCTATGCAATTGAAGCAGTACCCCTCCATCATACCAGTCACCTCCTTTTGTCGAGATAACTAGTTCATCAGAGGCAAGTTCATTGATAGTCCATAAACCTGAGTGATTTCCAATTCCACCGAAAGACGAATATGCTTGCCCCAAGGCTGCGATAAATTCGTCAGGTTTTTTGAAAAAGTTGTCGGCCGTCACATCGCTGTACAACTCTTCATCAAGATCTGTACAAGACAGGGTGAAGAACATCATGCCCAACCCCATCATCGTTATTCGTCTAATATTTATATTTTTCATTTTGATCATTATTTAAAAGCCAAGGTTTACGCCAAATGTAATTGTCCTGGTGGTGAAGTATGTTCCTCTTCTTTCTACACCGGGAGCAAGGGGATCGGGTTGGCCAGGGAAAAATCCATTGGGGTTGATATCGTTTGTATCCACATATCTTACTTCCGGATCTACTCCCGTATATTTTGTAATCACAAAAAGATTCTGACCAGCGACATAAACCCGCAATCTGTTAACGGCCTTTCCCGACATAGGGAAATTATAACCTACTGACATATTATCAAGTTTTACAAAATCACCTTTTTCAACATGAGTATTGTTCACTGTAGCTTTCTTAATGTTTGGATCAAAATACTTCGTATTAACAATGTTGTAATTAATAACCGTAGTAGGCTCAGTGTTTTCATAAAAACCACGATAGCTGTTAACCAGATCGTGACCGAAAGAGCCTCTGAAAAATATAGCTATATCAAAACGGTTAATAGTAAGATTGTTATTCCAGCCTAATGTGAATTTCGGAAGGCCATTTCCGATTATAGTTCTGTCGTCATCGCAATCACAAAACTTGCCATCGCCATTGAGGTCTTTAAATTTCAAAGTGCCATCCGGATTTACTGCTTCCTGGATCGGGCCCCATAACTGACCAAGTGTCTCGCCTTCTTTTACTCTTACAAGTGATGTGCTGTTTTGCCCTGGTGAACCCATATTAGCACGGTACAGAATTCCCTTTTCTCCAACGCTCAATCCACCGGAGCTTAAACTCACGACTTTTGTTTTCATGGTTGCCAAATTTATCCCGGTGGTCCAGGTTAAATTAGCTTTATTAACTGCCAGATAATTCAGCGCAAGCTCAAAACCTTGGTTTTGCAATTCACCAATGTTAACAAGGGTTTGATTGTACAGGTTTGGTGGCACTGGCACGTTTACATTCAAAAGAAGATCTTTTGTTTGTCTGATATAGTAATCAGCAGTACCCGTTAACCGATTCTCCAGCATGGCAAAGTCAAGACCGAAATCATACTCAGCTTTTGTTTCCCACTTCAAGTTAGGGTTGGCATTACTAACCGGCCCGTAGCTCGGTCCATAAGCTCCTTTGTAGAAGAAACTTCCTGTTTGTCCGAAGCGCTGCAGCGACGCGTAAGAGTTAGCCGGCTGATTTCCAGTCACACCATAACTACCACGCAACTTCAATGAATTAACGGCTGGAATATCAACAAGACTGCTTAAGTTAACACCCGCGCTAACCGCAGGGAAAAGTCCCCACTTGTTGTTTTGTCCAAAGCGAGATGAACCTTCATATCGCGCTGAAACCGATAAAAAGTAAGCCTCTTTAAAATTGAAGTTGGCTCTTCCGAAGAATGCAACTAGTTTATTGGAGTTAGCATAGCTGATAACTTGTCCAAGTCCGTTCGCAAAATCTAAAGCAGCTCCCATGTTATTATAAGTGAACGCATCGGTTAAAAAGTTTCCACCTTGCATTCCGAACCCTTCGTTAAAAAATTCCTGGTAAGAATATCCACCTAACAACGCAAGGTTAAGATCTCCGACGCCTTTATCATAGTTAAGTGTGGTTTCAAAAAGACTTGTAGTGCGCTGATTGGTTAACCTGTTTGCTAAACCATTACGGCCAGCACCAGTCCACTTTGATGTTTTCGCAAAGTATTGTCCTCTGACATCTGATTCGTCCTGTCTGGAATAAAAGGCAGAAGCGCGTAGTCCTTTGATCAAATCACTAAAATCATATTCGGCGCGAAGACTGGCTAATAAGCGTGAATCTGTTCCCTCACTCTTGTTTTGTTCAGCAATGGAAAGAGGATTGAAATAATCGAAAATACCTCGTTCTGCATAACCACCGTACTCGCCCCCGCCGGTTTCACTTGCACCAGAAAGTTGATTATCATAAACCGGCATCGTCGGATTCGATATGATCGCATAGCGCAGTGACTCAAGGAAGCCATACTCTGCTTTTTTCTTCGTCGTAGAAAGGTTCACTGTAAATGTGGCCTTATCTTTTAAAGCCTTTTGAGTAAGATTGAAACGGCCATTGATTTGGTTGAATCCAGAATTAAGTGCGATACCCTCGGCATCACGAACGTTAAAAGAACCGCGGTATGTTGTGCTTTGGGATCCACCTGACAATGACAGGTTGTGGACTTGATAGTGTCCGGTATGGGTAACAACGTCAAGCCAATCTGTATTGGATCCAAAGTCTTTTGCCCCAGACACTTGTCTGTATTCATCGGCGCTCATCACATCGATCGTTCTACCAATTGATTCTACCGCAGCCGAGCCATTATATTCGACCTGGACTTTGCCGGCTTTACCTGATTTAGTAGTAATAAGAATTACCCCACTACCTCCTCTAGATCCATATATCGCAGCAGCAGATCCATCCTTTAACACGTCAATGGATGCAATGTCGTTTGGGTCCACCGTGTTAAGCGATCCTCCAATTACTCCATCAATGACGATCAATGGCTCAGTGTTGGCGCCAAAGCTGGCGATACCACGAAGGCGGATATTGAAGCCACCATTAGGGTCATTACCTGCACGAGCAATATTAAGACCTGCTACCTTACCCTGAAGCAATTGTGCAGGATCATTAACTGTACCTTTATTAAAGTCTTCGGATTTTACACTGGTAATTGAACTGGTTAGCTCTTTTTTCTCCTGGGTACCATAGCCCACAACCACAACCTCAGAGAGTGACGTTACATCTGAAGCCAGATTAACATTGATCGTAGTCTGATTTCCTACTGCGATCTCTTGTGATGTATAGCCTACAAACGTGAATACAAGCGTGGCATTGTTAGTCACGTTAATACTGAAGTTTCCGTCTGCATCGGTTGCTGTACCATTACTGGTACCTTTCTCAATTACATTCACTCCTGGTAACGCGGATCCATCATCAGCTGATGTCACCTTACCAGTTACAGTTTTACTCTGAGACCACGCAATTGTTGTTACGAGGAAAAGTAAGACCGTTAAATACCTGCTGAAAGACAAGTAAAATTTTGCCATACGGTTTTTGTTTGGGTTATAGTTAAATAGTTAAATAAAAAGCATCCCTTAATCGAGGGATACAATTCCGAGTTAAAATATAGTAACAAGTCGATAATTAGCCACTCAAATATCATAAGAATTTTGCTAGGAATCGAATTCGCAATCGTTTGCAGCAAAAATATTTACACGATTTCGCCCTCCGAGCAGCCATAGTTTAAAGAACTGCAAACGGTGTAGCTGGTTTAGAATTAATGAAAAAGGAAAGTAGAACACCTCTATAAATAGATAAATCATACAAACATCGACAATCGATTGCGGTATAGATTAAATTAATTGCGCAACTCGTTGCGGAGTTAGCTAAGCAGCGCGTAAATTTGCCCACATGAAATACAACCAGGTTACTATTAAAGACATCGCCCGCGAATTGGGCATCTCTCCTTCTACCGTATCGAGAGCATTAAAAGACCACCCCGACATCAGCCCCGAGACTAAGAAAGCTGTAAACGAGCTTGCTGAAAAACTGAACTATCAGCCCAACATTGTAGCGCTTAGCCTGCGTCAAAGCAAAACCAACACCATCGGTGTTATCATTCCAGAACTCGTTCACTTTTTCTTTTCAACTGTAATTAGCGGAATCGAAGATGTCGCCTATAGCGCTGGATACAACGTCATCATTACTCAGTCAAATGAGTCGCTTCAACGCGAGAAAACAGACATCAAGGCTCTGTTCAATAGCCGCGTCGACGGGATGTTGATCTCTGTTTCCCGCGAGACAAATACATTCGATCACATCGAAGGGATACTTGCTAAAGGTGTTCCTATGGTATTTTTTGATAGGGTCTACGACAACTCCAATTCAAGTAAAATTATCGTTGATGATCTTAGTGGCGCAAAAGAGGCAACACTTCATCTCATCGAGCAGGGCTGTAAAAGGATCGCGCACTTAGAGGGTCCTCCAAATCTCGAGATCACAAAGCAACGCCTTGAAGGATACCTGGAAGCATTAAAAGAACATAAAATTCCCGTCAATAAAAGTCTGATCATGGAATGTCCTTTGGGCACCATTGAAGAAGGTAAGAAGGCAACGGAGAAGCTACTCGCAATGTCAGAAATTCCGGATGCAATATTTGCGACAAACGACCCGGCCGCCATGGGTGCTATGCAAGCCATCAAAGAAGCTGGTTTGAAAATTCCGAAAGACATCGCAGTAGTGGGATTCAGCAACTGGTTCTTTAGCGCTCTCCTTGACCCACCATTGACTTCTGTGGATCAGCCTGGATTCGAAATGGGCCAAGAGGCAGCTAAGCTTCTGATCCGCCAAATCGAACTGAGAACTAAAAACAGTGATGTTGATGTAGTTCCTGAAACAAAAATCCTCAAAACAAGATTAGTAGTGCGTGACTCGTCTTTGAAAAAAGGGAAGAAAAAATAATGTTACCGGCCTTTTGTTGATTTGTTGAACGGTTATTCGTTGTTTCGTTAATTGGTAAAGTTGCCAATCGTGTTTAAGATGGTGACTACTTGTTTTCGAATTCAACTAAAGTCAGTTCAACAAATCTTTCATGTCGAAATTCAATTCAACACAGAGTCAGGGTGTAGGTGCAATTGAAAGCTGGAAAAAAAACCAGTTTGGAATTACCGGAAATACATCACTCGAAAAATTCTCTTTTCAATTTTACAACGAAAATATTCTCAGGATCACGCTGACTCGCGCGTCAGAGATTGAAGATTTTTCCTACTCCGTTATCGCAGCCCCCACCCCATTACAGTGGAAAGTTGAAGACACCGCGCAGTCGTTGGTATTGTGTACTTCAAAGTTTAAAACGATCGTACAAAAAAATAAACTGCTGATTTCGTTTTGTAAGCTCGACAACCAGGTGATAAACGAAGACGAAGTTTTCGGAACTAGCTGGAATGGAGATCAAGTTACAACATACAAGAAGCTTCAACACGGTGAACGTTTCATTGGCCTCGGAGAAAAAACAGGAAACCTCGATCGCAAGGGAGCTGGTTACACAAACTGGAACACGGATAATTTTGGATATGGTTCAGGGGCGGATCCTTTGTATTCTTCCATTCCATTTTATATTGGAATACACAACAATCTTGTCTACGGTATTTTTCTGGATAACAGTTACAAATCATTTTTCAATTTTGGCGCATCCAATAATCGGTTCTCCAGCTTTGCTGCTGACGCCGGAGAAATGAATTATTACTTTATCTACGGAGAGTCAGTCAGCGAAGTGATCAGTCACTACACATTATTGACGGGTAGAATGGAATTACCGCCACTGTGGAGCATTGGTTATCAGCAGTGCCGATACAGCTATTATCCCGACAAGGAAGTTTTAAACGTTGCCAATACATTCAGGGAAAAAGATATTCCAGCGGACGCGATTGTATTCGATATTCATTACATGGAGAAGTACAAAATCTTCACCTGGAGTAAAAAGGATTTTCCTGATCCGAAAAAACTTTTTGAACAACTCTCGGACCTTGGTTTTAATGTTGTTGTAATGTGCGACCCAGGTATAAAGGTTGAAGAAGGCTATCACACGTATGAAGACGGCCTGAAAAATGATGTGTTCATTAAGTATCCTGATGGCACAAATTACACTGGACAAGTTTGGCCCGGTTGGTGTCACTTTCCTGATTTCACAAATCCAAAAACTCGAGATTGGTGGAAAAATCAATTCCATGATTATGTGAACATTGGTGTCAGCGGTTTTTGGAACGACATGAATGAAATTGCAACATGGGGAAATATGTTACCGGAAAATCTGGAAATGGATTTTGAAGGCAACAAAAGTTCGATGAGACGAGGGAGAAATCTCTTTGGTTTTCAAATGGCGCGAAGTACATATGAAGGAACAAAAGCGTTGTTGCAAAACAAACGACCCTTCAATTTGACTCGATCCGGATTTGCGGGGATACAACGATATGCGGCAGTGTGGACAGGAGACAATGTTGCTTATGATGAACACATGATGCTTGGTGTTCGCATTGTAAACAGTATGGGCTTGTCAGGAATTGCTTTTGCCGGCTATGATGTCGGTGGCTTCGTCGGGAATGCAGATTCAAAACTATTTGCACGCTGGGTTTCGATCGGTGCGTTCTCTCCTTTCTTTCGCGGGCATTCAATGATCAACAGCCGCGACTCCGAGCCTTGGTCATATGGGGAAGAAGTCGAACAAATCTCGCGCAACTATATTAAGTTTCGCTATCAGTTACTCCCCTATCTTTATTCACTGTTCTTCGAATCGGCCAATTCAGGTTTACCCATTCAGCGATCACTTGCCATTGACTTTACCCACGATTCAAAAATTTACGATGGGCAGTTTCAACATGAGTATTTGTTTGGCCCATCGATCCTGGTGGCGCCTGTAGAAAGTTCAAAAGAATTTTTAAAAGTTTATTTTCCTGGTGATGATGTTTGGTATAGCCTTTATACCGGAGAAAAATATCTTCCAAAATCTGAAGTGATTGTCGAGTGTCCTTTGCATAAGCTTCCTGTCTTCATTAGAGCTGGAGCAATTATTCCTATGCAACCAGTTCGTTCTCACACAGGCGAAAAATCGAATCAGATGATTCTCCACGTGTATGACAGTAATAGCGATAACTCGTTTCTATTTTATGAAGACGATGGAATCTCCTACAATTATCAGAAGAGTCGTTTTGCAAGCCGTCTAATTTTCTTTAATGCCTCGAACAAGCAAATTATTATTGGCAAGCAGTCAGGAGAATTTTCTTCGTCCATTCACCTGGTGAAACTCGTGTTGCATGGTTTCGACAGCAAACCTTTAAAAATAAAAGTGAATGGAGCGGATAGAAGTATTGTTCCCGAGATCAATAGTTTTTTTGCGGGACTTGAAAAATTTGACCCCATTAACGATCCAGAACCAGCTCCTGAAGAGCCTGTCTTCGTGATGGATTTCGATTATCAACCTGAACAAATTATCATCGAATTAATTTACGAATGAGATTCCATTAGCTATGACAACAACCAGCGCATCGATTGATCGTCCAAGACTTTCTTTTTGGCAGATCTGGAACATGAGTTTTGGTTTTTTGGGAATACAATTCGGCTTTGCACTTCAAAACGCAAATACGAGCAGAATCTTTTCGACCCTGGGTGCTGATCCTTCAGAGTTGGCGATCTTGTGGTTGGCCGCTCCTACAACGGGCCTGCTCGTACAACCGCTCATTGGCTATTACAGTGATCGCACCTGGCATCCCCGATGGGGACGCAGGAGACCGTATTTTGCTATTGGAGCTTTACTTGCATCCATCTCTTTGTGCGTAATGCCAAACTCTTCATTCTTGTATATGGCAGCGGGCACGTTATGGATCATGGACGCCTCTATCAACATCAGCATGGAACCTTTCCGGGCATTTGTCGGTGATCTTCTTCCGCCATCGCAACGTACTAGCGGATTTGCCATGCAGAGTTTTTTTATCGGCATAGGCGCCATTGTCGCCTCTTACCTTCCCTATATTTTCAATAATTATTTCGGCATTTCAAATACAGCATCTGGTGCTGAACAAATCTCTGACAACGTTAAGTACTCATTTTATGCGGGAGCATTTATGTTGTTTGTCACGGTAATGTGGACGGTGTTTTCAACAAAAGAATATCCACCGGATTCATTGACAGACTTTCATTCTCAACAGAAAAAAAATAATCCGATTGACCGCGCGGAACATCACCGAATTAAATTCCAAAAAGCTGGAATCATTTTACTCGTGATCGGATTTATTTTATCCACAATCATCTATTCGTTTTCCCTTGACAAAGAGTTGTACGTGTTGGCGATTGGCACATGCATCTTTGGCGTGGTTCATGTCGCAGCCGCGATGCTCATCAGCCAGGGCAAATCATATCTCGGTTTAGTGCACATTGTTAAGGATTTTAATACAATGCCCAAGACAATGATCCAGTTGGCTTATGTACAATTTTTCTCATGGTTTGCACTATTCGCCATGTGGATCTACACGACTCCCGCAGTCACAAGCCATATCTTTCACAGCACTGACCCAAAATCCCTCGAGTATAATAATGGCGCAGACCTCGTGGGAAAATTATTTGGTGATTACAACGGCATTGCTGCTCTCGCGGCGTTGTGTTTGCCGATTCTCGCCAGATACACAAGCCGAAAATTTACGCACCTGGTAGCGTTGTGTTGCGGCGGAACCGCATTGATCTCAATACTTTTTATATCAAATCCGGGAATACTTTGGATTCCGATGATCGGGGTTGGCATTGCATGGGCAAGTATTCTTTCAATTCCATACGCGATGCTGTCGGGCTCACTTCCGGCGGATAAAATGGGCTACTACATGGGCGTTTTTAATTTTTTCATTGTAATACCGCAAATAGTGGCGGCTACCATACTCGGATTCATGCTCAAAAACCTCCTTGGCGGGCAGTCGATTTATGTTTTGGTTATCGGAGGTATATCGATGATCTTTGCTGGGATATTGAGCCTGCGTGTGAATGACAATGATGAAGTTGTAATTCGACAAAAAGTATGAGACCTCTTGCCTTTATATTTGCCTCTCTGATTTCATCCTTCTGCTTGTCGCAGGACTATTCATCATTCACTGCCACCATAAAAAAACTGTACGAGACTTCTACAACAGAAGAACTAAATAATCTCTGGGAGAGGCTCGTAGAAGAAGAAAATGTTCCACTCATCGTAGAAGACTCAGTCGCATTTTTATATCGCGGTGAAGCAAGAGATGTAGTGTGGATGGGTGACTTTAATGGATGGGGATATAACAAAAAGTTTGACAACATCGGCAAAAAAATCCCGAACACGGACATCTGGATTTTAAAAGCTTCTTTTCCAAAGGACGCGCGTTTTGATTACAAAATTTTCATTAACGGAGGCAATTGGATACTTGATCCTGTAAATGCTGATCATCAGTGGTCTGGCGTTGGCGGAGGAAGTCCAAACTCAGAGCTGCGCATGCCATCATGGAAACCGGATCCACTAACAAATTCCAGAATACCTGAAGCGAAAGCTGGAAAGATCGAACAAGACTTGCTGCTCTACAGCAAGTTTCTGAATTATCAGATGATGTATACTATCTATGTGCCGCCCGGATACAAGCCGACCCATAGCTATCCCGTTATTTATGTAACGGATGGATATGAGTACATGCATGAACGCCTCGGCAACATGGTAACCATCCTTGATAATCTGATTTACCTAAACAAGATTCATCCCATTGTGGCTGTGTTCATTGATCACCGCGAGCCCGTCAACCGATCGAACAACCGTAGAATGACAGAACTCGCCATGAACGAGAAGTATCTTAGTTTTCTTACAGAAGAACTCATCCCGACAATTGAAAAAACTTACTCCGTTTCAAAGTCAGCAAAAGATCGCGCAATTCTGGGCAACTCCATGGGTGGACTTTCCGCTGCATATTTCGCTTTCGCGAAACCGGAATCCTTCGGCCTTGCCGGAATACAATCTCCGTCATTCTGGTTTAAGCCTGAGATTTACAAGATTTGCGACAATCCTGAAAATCAGCCTGTGAAAATGTTTATGACCACGGGTACCACGTTTGATTCAAAGGAGAGTGCCTTGAAAATGAAAGGCATTCTCGACAAGAACACCTGTTCATACGAATATAAAGAAGTCAACCAGGGGCCATCGTGGGGAAATTTTCGGGACCTGATTGATGACATGCTGATTTATTTTTTCGGTAAATAGCCCGCGTCTCCTCCCTCATTCGGAAAACCCGACGATTACATTACAACCCTTTTAGTATCTCGTAATTCTCAAGTAAATTGGGCATTGGATTTGATTTTCAAGATTCCAAAAAACCTTATTTGATACCTATGAAGCTACGTTTACTGTCTTGGTCATTATTGATCCTTCTTGCAGCATGCAGTTCGGGCAAAAAAGCTCTTGAGCATGGGGATTATTATGGTGCGGTCATGAAATCCATCAACCGCCTTCGTCAAAATCCAGATCATTCGAAATCACAAACGACTCTAAAAGAAGCCTATCCCCTCGCGGTCCAGTATTATGAAACAGAGGCGAACAACGAGATCGCTTCGAACTCAGAATTCAAGTGGAAGAATGCTATCCAGGCTTATAACAGCATAAATTCACTCTACGAACAGATCAGGGCTTGTCCTGGGTGTATGAAGGTCATTCGTAGTCCAAAAAATTACTATGCTGAAGTTGGCCCGTTAAAAGAAAAAGCAGCGGAAGAAAGTTACAATGCCGGGATTAACGCGTTGATGAAAGGCACGAGGCCAGATGCTAAGCGAGCCTACTTTAATTTTGTCGATGCGCAGTCATTCGTTACAGGATACAAAGACGTTGTCGAATATCTCGGCAAAGCAAAATTCGAGGCAACCGTGAAAGTTGTACTGGAGCAGATTCCTGTTCCGAACCGATATAATCTCAGTGGCGGATTTTTTCAAGATAAGGTTGAATCGTATTTGAGATCAAACTATACTGACCAGGGTTTTGTCAAGTTTTACACACCAAACGAAGTAAGAGATGCCAACCTTCCACCGGATCAGATATTACGAATTCAATTCGATGATTTTTCTGTTGGTAATACGAACATGAAAGAAAAAG
>CBQWHS010000030.1:0-14613 GCA_967728665.1 uncultured Chryseosolibacter sp.
GATGACCATAACTCCAAATCTCTGTCTTCGCTCCCTTTGTATTGACAAATGGATTGTCTGTCGGTACTTTACCATCGTCATGCAAGCGAATAATTTTTCCTAAATGATTGCCGAGGTTTTGAGCGTTCTCCATTGTGCCTCGTTCACCGGATGAAATGAACATATGACCTTTGCCATCAAACGCAATACGCGATCCAAAGTGGTGACCAGTGGTGGTGAATGGTAACGCAGAGAATAATTCCGTAAAATCGGTGAAAGCATTTCCATTTAGTTTTGTTCTGGCTACAGTAGTGGCTGCTCCTCCAGGCCCAGGCTTAGAATATGTCAGGTAGATCCAGCCGTTTGTTTTATAATCGGGATGAAGCTTAATGTCAAGCAGGCCGCCCTGACCTTCCGCAACGACTGCAGGAACACCAGAAATTTTTTCATCAAGCAATTTTCCGCCTTTAATAATCCTGATCTCACCAGCGCGTTCAGTTACAAGAATTCTTCCGTCTGGAAGAAATGCTATACCCCATGGATTTTTAAACTGATCGGAGATTGTTTCAACAGTAAATTTTTGATCACCAGATTGAAGTACTTCAGCTTTTGACGTTGAATCAGAGGATGTTGATGCTGTTGATCCGCCTTTATCCATACACGCGATAAATAGTGAGAGAACAAATGCCGATGCATACAAATGATGTTTCATAATTGATTTTTGATTGGTTATGAAAATTACTGAAATGAAATACGATTAACGACCGAACATTTTTATGTTGCCCGATAAATTAGTTAAACGGTAAAAAACCCGATTAAGTCAGTGCTATTCCGATGAACACAGCATTGAGCAGGACATAAAGCACAATCACTACCACCGAACCAACGCGATTGACTTTTCTTGCAAGCTGTTCTTTTTCGTAATCCACAAGTTTTAAGGTTATGGCAGAGATCACAAGGGTTGCAAAAATGCTCAGGAAAGTAAGTGTGTGCAGAGTATCTACCAATGTGAACGTGGAGGATTCGGGAAGCAAAGAATCAATGATGTATTTATTACCAACGGCAGCAAATAATCCGCCGACAGGTAAACCAAAGCGTGGCTCCAACTCCGAAGGATGAGGTGTGAAACTGATGATCGCAATTAAAAACGCGATATACATGCCGATGAAGATCTTCATGAATAGACCGAGAGCATTTCGCTCGATCCGCATGGTCATTAAAAATTGAGAGAACCGAGAGGCATCTTTGCCCGGTCTTGAATCGCCAAATCCAGTGTGATAATCATTCGTGGTGGACGAAACTTTGAAATCTGAGATGGTCCATCCATCGATCGCTTCTTCATCATCGAATCGACTTCCCAGCGTATCTGGCAAAAACAAAAGTCGAGAGTTGTCAAAAAGAGTGTTTTCAATTTGAACTCTTAAGACCTGTTCATCGAAAGGAAAGTCAGCAACATTCCAGCTCTCCTTCATCGTGCATTTCATTTTCATGATCACCCATGCCTTGTTGTCGATGGTGTCAATAATGGGCGCCTCAAAGTCAATACTCTTCGCATTCGGTATGTCGAGTTGTTTTGAAAAATCGAATTCGGCCTGGTTGTGAAGGAACCACAACCAAAATCTTACAGTGTACTCTTTGTCGTGAAAATTAATATTATGGACACTGATCACATAGGCGCCAACTTTTACGGTGTCTACGCCTTCAACGGTTTCAGTGTCTTGGCCGAAAGAGAAAATAGTGGACAGCAAGGTTGCTGCGATAATGAGGTATTTCATGGCTAGGAGTTCAAAAGTAGTAAAACGTTTCAAGACGAGGTTATCAAATCCCTGGTGTTATTTTTCTCTTTGACGTTCGTGTGCTAATTTGCTGAAAATCTTAATCTATGTATCAGGGCATTTTCTATCTGCATTCAATCGTTCGCTACTTTATTTTGATCATGTTGATTGTTGTGATCGTGCAATCACTTCTCGGCCTGGTCAACAAAAAACCATATGGCTCCCTCGATAATCGTTTGGGATTGTTTCTTTTCATCCTTACCCATACGCAGCTTTTGCTTGGTATTATTTTATTTTTCATCAGCCCCGCAGTGCAGTTCTCCAGCGCAGCAATGAAAGAAGCTTCTACACGATATTGGTTGGTTGAGCACAACACGGCCATGATTATTGCCATTGTGTTGATATCTGTTGCCAGGATAAGTTCCAAGAAATTGGCTAACGATGCAGATAAGCATAGACGAATGTTTATTCTCAACACTATCGCCTTAGCCATAATATTGGTGACGATCTGGCTCAGCGGAAGAGGAATAATCAGCAAAGCATAATTCCGGCAGCGAAACGTCCGGAGTCGCCTTTTCTCGCTGAAAAGAAATGTTCGTTGTCACTGATCGTGCAGAGGTTGGAGATTTCGATTGCGTTGATGTCGACACCAAACTCGATCAATTGTTGAGAGTTTGCCTTCCATAAATCAAACCTGGCTTTTGAATTTCCATTCGGGATGAGTAGGTCGTTACTGATACCGAAACTGTTTTCCACAGCAGCGATGACCTCTTCGCCAACTTCATAATTGTCCACCGAAACGGACGGACCTATTCCCGCGAGAATATTTTTTCCTGTTGTTCCGTACGATCGATTCATTTCATGAAGCACCAACGTCAGTATTTTTGCCACGGTGCCCCGCCATCCGGAATGGACTGCCGCCACCACCTGATTTTCTTTGTCGTAAAGTAAAATCGGAACACAATCGGCCGACATGACTGCGATACAAATTCCTTTTTCGGACGTGACTAAAGCATCGGTATCCAGCAACAATTCACGTCGCGTTTGCGAATTAACATTCACAATTTTTGTTTCATGAACTTGAGAGGGTAGAAACAACTTGTCACGATCAATACCCATTGCCTGGGAAATCATCAGTCGGTTGTGTCTCACAAAATCCTTGTCAGGAGAACTCGAAAGACTCAGTGTAAAGTCATTTCGTTGCGGATTTGAATTTCGGTCGGAAACGAAATGATTGACGTTTGCTTGCAGGCGAAGATTTTCGAACTGCCAGATTTGGAGAGGCGTCAGTGATACTTTTTTCATGTCTCAACGCAAATGTACGTGGTGCGAAATAATTCTTTACTTTTATGCCATCTCTTAACTATGAAATATTTCTTTCTCCTCGTTGGTTCCCTTGTTATGCTGTTAGGCTACGCACAGACGGTGAAAGTTGGCAATGGCCGGGAGCCAGAGATGTCAATTGACAGCAAAGGTATCATTCGTATTATTTATGGAGTCGAAGAGAAAATTTTTTACACATTCTCAAAAGACGATGGTAAAACGTTCGCGGCGCCTGTGAAGGTTGCCGAAATTATGGGAATGCACCTGGGCATGGAACGCGGCCCCCAGCTGGCAACATCAAAAGATTTTTCCATTATCACTTCCACGGATAAGCAAGGAAATATTCACTCGTTTCAATTAGATCACAAAACAGATCGTTGGAGAAAGATCACGACCGTCAATGATATTGCAGACATTGCAAAAGAGGGGATGATGGACCTCGCAGCTGACGACTCAAATAATTTCTATGCGGTGTGGTTGGATCTGAGAATTGAAAAGAAAAATAACATTGCATTTTCCTCCTGGTCGCCAAAAAAAGGATGGGATGCGAATCGGATCATTTATGCATCTCCACAGAAGAAGGTGTGTGAATGTTGCAGACCTTCCATCGCGGTCAGCAAAAAATCAATTTCAATCATGTTCAGAAATTCAATTGAAGGCTACCGCGATCTTTATCTCATCTCTTCTCAGGATGCCGGCAAAACGTTTAACAAGGCAGTAAAATTGGGAGAAGGCAGTTGGAAACTTCAAGCGTGTCCGATGGATGGAGGTGCCCTCGCGCTCGATTCAAAAGGAAATAATAAGACAGTGTGGCAACGCGACAACCAAATATTTTTTGCAGAATCAGAATCACCAGAATCGAAAATAGCAAACGGAAAAACTCCAAGGATTGCATTGTTAAAGGATGGCATTTTATATTCATGGAGCAGTGGCGGAGAACTTTGGTACAAGCTGTCGGGCAAGAGCGCGGTCTCATTAGGAAGCGGTTCAGGGCTTGAGATCCTTCCGGAAAACTCACATGCGCTGGCAGTGTGGGAGAATGATGAAAATATGATTCTCTTTCAGAAAATCGATCCATAGAACAACTTGTTCAATTGGACATTTAACGCTCAAATGCCGGTTATTATCGTTGAATTGATTAATTTGCGAGCTAAACCCCGGTCGTCCTCAATGCCTTTGATCTTCCTTTTGAGAAAATCAGTTTTCCGCTCAGGGATGCTGGTATTGATGACGCTACAGCTCATCAATATTAGTATCAACGTTGCTGATCCATCGCCAGTAGTTGAGGACCTGTCGATCAACGAGATTGAAAGCTGTGTCGAATTGGTTGTGGAGGTAATTTTAGGAAGAGAAGACGCTATCAGTGAAACAAACGATCACGACCATTCAACGCACAGAACGACAAATCTCCTTCAGCTGTTCGCCGGCAATTTTTCGCTGATAGCAATGCAAAACGACTTCAGCGTGGCATCGACAAAGCATGAAAGTCAGTATATCTTCAGCTGCACATCCATCGACTATCCAATTGTTTCGCCACCACCAAGGATATAAGAGATTCTTAGGTTCCCTGTCCTTGTGTGTTAACGAATAAATAAATCAAAAAATGGCATTTTTTAAGAGGTTAAACTCAGCAATAGAAAACATAGTCGAATACCTGATTTTTGCAGCCCGATGGTTGCAAGCTCCGATCTATCTGGGTTTAATTGTCGCATCCTTGTTCTATTGCTATAAGTTCTTGCAGGAAATTCAGATCCTTACAGTTAACATAGATGCGTGGAATGAAATCCAGGTAATGCTTGCGATCTTGGGTTTAATAGATATTTCAATGGTTATGAATTTGTTGATCATTGTAGTCATCGGCGGCTACTCGATCTTCACCAGTAAAATTGATTTTGATCAACAGGAAGATCGGCCTCATTGGATTGAACATTTGGATGCAGATCGTTTGAAAGTGAAACTATCATCGTCTTTGGCAAGTATTTCTGGTGTGCATCTTTTGAAAACATTTGTTGACGTACACTCAGAAGCAAAAACTGAAGGATTTACCGCCTTGAACTTTGAGATAGGAATTCACATGGTTTTTATTCTATCATCTCTGATGCTTGCCTGGATTGTCAAGATACTCAACAATCACCAGGAAGTCAGGCAGACGCAGACTCGACCAGGAGCGCATTAATTATCGAATAACATTTTTTTAGTTATTTCAGAGTTTTTCAAAGAGCAAGATTCGGGTTTCGGATCAACAGCTAGCAAATTAATTTTATAAAAGACTTCAACGGCTTAGTGAATTTAATTCATGCCGTATTTGAATCATTTGTAATATTAATTCGTAAACAATGCTGTCGCTCAATCTCTTTTCAATGACCAACCAGACTATTATAGCCAAACCCATTACAAACATCACAACTCCACTCCAAATTTCACGAATTCAATCCATTGATTTGCTGCGTGGGTTAGTGATGATTATCATGGCGCTCGATCACGTTCGCGATTATTTTCATGCTGATGCGTTTCTATACAATCCTCTGGACCTTGACAAAACTAATGTGCCACTTTTTCTTACCCGTTGGATAACTCATTTTTGTGCGCCCGTGTTTGTTTTCCTGGCGGGGACATCAGCGTTTCTTGTGGGAACCCGAAAAGGAAAATCTGAACTGACTTCGTTCCTTTTAACACGTGGACTTTGGTTGATTGTGCTCGAGTTTACAATTATCAATTTTTCATGGTTCTTCAATCCGGAATTCCGACTAATTGCTTTAACAGTGATCTGGGCTCTCGCAATTTGTATGATCATACTTGCCGGGGCGATTCATATTCCGTTTAAGGCAATCCTAATCTTAGGGCTGATCTTTTTTGTTGGTCATAATTTTCTGGATAACGTGCACGTGTCAGGGGATGGCGTTGGTGCAGTGCTGTGGTCACTCATTCACGAACAAAGAGTTTTTGAGATCGGTCGGTTTATTGTCTTCGTCGGATATCCAATCCTTCCCTGGGCTGGCATCATGTTCCTTGGATATTGTACAGGTGCGTTGTATAAAAAGGAAGTCGAGGTGTCATACAGAAAAAAAATGTTGTTACAAATCGGTGTTGCTGCAATAGTCATGTTTGTTTTGTTGCGGGCGATTAATATTTATGGCGACCCGTCTCCATGGACGATTCAAAGAAATTTCATTTTTGATGCATTGTCTTTTATCAACGTGACGAAGTATCCGCCTTCACTCTTGTATGGGTTGATAACGCTTGGTCCTGCATTAATTTTTTTGGCGTTGACCGAAAACATTTCCGGAAAGATTTCCGGCTTTGTGGTCTCTTTGGGTCGTGTACCAATGTTCTACTACATCGTGCATCTTTATTTAATACACCTGCTGGCAGTAGTAGCTGCGGTGGTAACTGGATATCACTTTAATGATATGGTCTTCGTAACCTGGGTTACAGATTCTCCAAATCTGAAAGGTTATGGATTCGACCTTGGAATTGTATACATCGTTTGGGTCGCCACGGTGCTTGTGTTATTTCCGGTTTGCATTTGGTATGACCGGTATAAAATCGCGCACAAAGAAAAATGGTGGCTCAGCTATTTATAACGCATAGCCGAACAGTTGGACATTGCGATTATTACTCCAGGGAATTGTGTATCTTAAATCAGTAAATAAAATTTATGAGACACATCATTTTCTTCGGACTTGTTTCCGTGCTCTTTTTTCAAGGATGTCAAAAGCCAGCCACAAAAACTGATGGCTGGGTAAAAATTTTTGATGGAAAATCCTTTGATGGATGGAAAGCAAGTGAACATCCAGAGACGTTTTCGGTGCGCGAAGGTATGATTGAAGTGTACGGAGACAGGGCACACTTGTTCTACATGGGTCCCGTGGGAAATCATAATTTTAGGAATTTTGAATTCAAGGCTTCTGTGATGACAACGCCCGGATCAAACTCCGGAATGTTTATTCATACCGAATACCAGGAGACTGGATGGCCGTCTAAAGGTTATGAAATCCAGGTAAACAATTCTCATACAGATTGGCGGAGGACCGCAAGCATTTATGCCGTTCAGGATGTCAAAGATCAATTGGTAAAAGACAATGAGTGGTTTACTCAGCACATCATTGTGGAGAGTAAAAAAATCACCGTTAAGGTCAACGATAAGGTTGTCAATGAATATACAGAGACTGGCGACAGCAGACTTAATGGTGGCACAATTGCGCTTCAGGGGCACGACCCGAAAAGTAAAGTCTTTTACAAGGATGTGATGATAAAGATCCTTCCGGATTAAAAATCAAGTAACATTTTTCATTCCTCTTCCGTAAACACGGATTACGACCAAATCAGGGCTATGAAAAAGATTGATATCTTAAATTTTATCACAAATTTCCGGAAATCTCCTAATGATGTCAAAACGTACAGTCAGATATTGGCTCATTTGGGAGCCGATAAGGAAGCTAATCTGAATCAATTTCTGGCCGAACTTCAACAAACCAGGGTTTTAAAAGAAACTCAGTTTGAAGGCGAAAAAGCCTACCAGGTAGTTCACAAATAGAACTTCAAAAAAAATCCATTTAAAGGACTTACCGGCCATAAAGTGTCGATTTTATGGGTCGCTTTATCTATTATTTAGCTCGGATTTCCCGTCATGCATTATATTGTGTCTGAAATACACAATAAGCCACGGTTTTAGACATGACGCCAATGAAGCATCTCCAATTTTCTCTCGCATTTCTTCTGTTATCTGTTTCATCGTTCGCTCAGAAATGGACTGAACAGAAATATGAAAACTTCTCTGTCCTTAGCAACAAAGGAGGAATACCGATTGGTTATTCACCATTGTCAGGAGTTAAAATTCTTACGATTGACGGATATGCATTTAAAGATCTGAACAGAAACGGCAAGCTCGACAAGTATGAAGACTGGCGATTGTCAGTTGATGAGCGTGCGAAAGATCTCGCTTCAAAAATGTCTATCGAGCAGATTGCCGGACTCATGTTATACAGCGGACACCAAAGTATTCCCGCAGGAGCAACGGGTTTTCGCGCAGGAACGTACAATGGAAAGAAATTTTCAGAAGGCGGAGCTAAGGCTTCAGACCTCACTGATCAGCAGAAAGCATTCCTGGAAAAAGACAACCTGCGTCATGTGCTCATAACTTCTGTTGAAACTCCCGAAGTGGCAGCACGGTGGAATAATAACGCTCAAGCATTTGTGGAGGGACTCGGACTCGGCATTCCTGCGAACAATTCATCTGATCCACGAAACAATGCTATCGCTAACACGGAATACAATGAAGGTGGTGGAGGAAAAATCTCGATGTGGCCTGAAGCACTTGGATTGGCGGCAACATTTGATCCAGCTGTCGTTCTGCAGTTTGGACAGATTGCAGCGAAAGAATATCGTTCACTCGGAATTGCCACAGCATTATCTCCTCAAATAGATTTGGGTACTGAGCCGCGCTGGAACCGTATCAACGGAACGTTCGGAGAAGATCCTTATCTGTCCGCTGACATGGCACGGGCATACATCGATGGCTTCCAAACTTCGACAGGTGCTGCTGAAATAAAAAATGGATGGGGATTCACGAGCGTTAATGCAATGGTGAAACACTGGCCAAGTGGTGGCCCGGAGGAGGGTGGTCGTGATGGACACTTTGCGTATGGAAAATTTGCCGTGTATCCAGGTGGAAGTTTTGAGACGCAACTTATTCCGTTTGTAAACGGTGCATTTAAACTGAGCGGAAAAACCAAAATGGCATCTGCAGTTATGCCATATTATACCATTTCATTCAACCAGGATAAAAAGTACGGAGAGAACGTTGGTAATGGTTTCTCGAAATACATCATTACCGATTTGTTAAGAGAGAAGTACAAGTATGATGGCGTTGTTTGTACAGATTGGTTGATCACAGGCGATGAAGGAAAAACTCCCGATGTTTTTGCTGGCAAATCGTGGGGCGTTGAAGACAAAACTCTGGCGCAGCGTCATTACAAAGTTTTGATGGCAGGTGTTGATCAGTTTGGAGGAAACAATGTTGCTGGTCCCGTAATCGAGGCATATCAGATAGGTGTGAAAGAACATGGTGAGGATTTTATGCGCAAGCGTTTTGAGCAATCTGCCGTTCGTCTTTTAAGAAATATTTTTAACGTTGGATTGTTTGAGAACCCGTATGTCGTTGCAGAGACTTCAAAGGAAATAGTCGGCAAGGCTGACTTCATGAAGGCCGGCTACAACGCGCAGCTAAAATCAATTGTGATGTTGAAGAATAAATCGGGTGTGTTACCGATTCAAAAAATGAAAACAGTTTATATTCCGAAGCGCACTGTGCCTGCAGGAAGGGACTGGTTTGGAAACGTAACGCCAGAGAGAATAGAATCTCCTGTAAATCTTGACGTCGTAAAAAAATATTTTAAAGTTACCGAGGATCCGAATGCTGCCGACTACGCTTTGGTATTTGTAAACAATCCGGAAAGCGGAACGGGTTACAGTAAGGAAGACCGTGAAAAGGGCGGTAACGGTTATGTGCCGATTAGTTTGCAGTATGGTTCATACACTGCTTCAAGCGCAAGAGAAAAAAGTATCGCTGCAGGAGACCCGGTTATTGATCCAACGATAACCAATCGTTCATATAAAGACAAAAATGTAACAGCTTCGAATATAAGCGATCTAAAAAATATTTTAGATACGAAGGCTGCAATGAACGGAAGGCCGGTGATCGTAATCGTGAAGGCTAGTAAGCCAATGGTATTTAATGAATTTGAAAAAGAAGTGAATGGAATTTTGGTGGGCTTTGGTGTGCAAGACCAGGCTGTACTGGAAATTCTTTCGGGAGTTGAGCCGTCAGGTTTGCTGCCAGTTCAAATGCCGGCTAACATGGAGACCGTTGAACAACAGTTTGAAGATGTGCCAAGAGATATGAAAGTTCATGTGGATTCAGAAGGTAACGCATATGATTTCGGGTTTGGATTAAATTGGAGAGGTGTGATCAAGGATGCGCGAACTTCCAAATACAAAACCGGACTTGAAGCATTGAAGCCTAGGTAGCAATGGGTTTAGTTGTAGCTTATAAAAAATGCAAGGCTAAATACCTTGCATTTTTGTTTGCCAATCAGTACTCACGGCATTGCGGGATGACTATTTCTATTTGCCTTCAAGACGAGGCAAACCGTCCGTGCAGTAATGCTCTACTTGCCCTTTATCAACTGAATCTCACAAGCAATTTTTACGTCATCGCTAACCAACACGCCACCAGTTTCCAGCGCGGCATTCCAGTTAAGTCCGAAATCTTTCCGGTTAATTTTTCCTGAAATAGTAAAGCCTGCTTTTGTGTTTCCCCATGGATCTTTTTGAATTCCACCAAACTCAACATCGAGTGTTATTGATTTTGTCACTCCGTGAAGAGTGAGGTTTCCCGTAAGTTTAATATCGTTATCATCTTTCTTATAGCTCACTGATTTAAAAGTAACTTCTGAATTTTTATCGACATCAAAAAAATCAGCTGAGCGAAGATGTGCATCACGTTGTTCGTTGCCGGTGTTGATCGAAGCAAGTTTGCCAACGAAGGTAACTTCTGCTTTGGAGAAGTCATCAGTTTCGCTGACGGCTTCAACGTTATAGTCTGTGATCAATCCGGTTACGGTGCTGATCATCATGTGTTTTACTTTAAATGCCACTTCGCTGTGTGCGGGATCCAAAGTCCATTTTGTAGTGCTCATAAATTTTAAAATTGTATTTAGTTCTATTTTTTAGTTCTGTTCATTATCCAAGTTTAACTGATGTCATGGTGATTGAACCAGCAACAGCTTTATCATTGAAGATCATCGTGTCATCCTTTTTTTCCTGGAGAGCGATGGCATAAAGCAAGGGATAGTAATGATCGGGAGTTGGAATTGCTAACTTCGATGCCGTGTGTAGTTTCTCATAATTGATCAGCGCCATATGGTCATGAGCTAAGATTTTATCTTTGAACAAACTGTTCAATTCAACAGCCCAGTTAAATCCAAACTCCTGGTTGATCTTGCTAAAATCACCGGAAGGAATTTTCATCATCCCCAGATTGTGAACCATGTTGCCGCTGGCAAGAATCAGCACACCTTTGTTTCGTAACGATGATAGTTGCTTTGCCAGGTTGTAATGGTATTCCGGGGATTTGTGATAGTCGATGCTCAACTGAAGCACCGGAATTCTCGCGTCTGGAAACATTTGCTTTGTAACGGACCATGCTCCATGATCGAGACCCCAGTCATGATCTAGCCCAACCGTTGTTGATGTGATAAGTGATGCTGTTTCTTGTGCAAGAACCGGATTTCCGGGAGCCGGATATTGTACGTCAAAAAGCGATTGCGGAAACCCACCAAAGTCGTGGATCGTTTGTGGATGATCCATGGCTGTAATATGAGTACCCTTCGTGAGCCAGTGTGCAGAAATTACCACCACGGCCTTGGGTGTCGGAAGCTCTTTGCCCATCTGTCTCCATCGCTGGCTAAACTCGTTGTCTTCAATGGCGTTCATGGGCGAACCATGTCCAACAAAAAGCACAGGCATTTTTACATCTTCTTTTTTAAGAGAATTAGTAAAGGAGTTGAATTCTGATATTGTATTCATCGTTGTTGCCCCTCCCAGGATGCCTATAAATTCTTTTCTTGTCATTTTTGATATACAAATTTACCCTGCCCTCTTTTCTTATGAATTGATGTATGATAAGAAATAGAGAAATCGATTGGTTGGATTGGCTGAACTTTTCACCTTATCGGCTTAACTTTAGGACATGTCAAATGCATTGTATGAGTACCTGAAGTCTAAGATTCCCATATCGGATGCACAGTTTTCACAAATCCTTCCATGGACAAAAGAAAAAATAGTGAACAAGGGAACTATGCTTCTGCAAGTGGGAGAAATTTGCAAGCACTTGTATTTTGTAGAAGCGGGATGTCTGCGAAGCTATGTAATTGATAATAAAGGAAAGGAACATATTATACAGTTTGCGCCTGAGAACTGGTGGATTTCAGAGCCAATCAGTGTTCTCAATCACGAACCGTCAATGTATTTTATTGATGCTGTAGAGGACACAACTGTTTTAGAAATGGAAGGACTTTTTTTTGACAAGGTCGTCAATGTCGTGCCGGAGGCAACAGCGATGTCGTCACGCCTTCAATTAAATAGTTTGAGGTCTTTTCAAAAACGTCTTGTAAGCCACTTGAGCGCCAGTGGTGAGGAGCGCTATGTTTCTTTTATTAAGATGTACCCGCAATTAGCGTTGAGACTTCCACAGAAAATGATTGCCAGTTATCTTGGTGTTACTCCCGAATCACTCAGTCGAATTAGAAAAGATCTTGCGTCTCAATAATTTCTTATCATAGGATAAGACTTCAAGAAATGATTTTAAAGAACTTGCATTATGGAAACAAGAAGCTCTGAAAATGAAAATACTACTGTTCCTGCTTTGTTGAAGGCAAGAAACGTGTTGTCGATGGGAGCATTCTATGTTGATACGCTTGGATTTAATCGACTATCTGCAGGTGATAATTTTGAAATCATTGGATTTCATAACCGGCCAGCATTAACGATCATCGCGTCTCCGGAGGTTAAAAAATCTTTTATCACCGTTATACTCCCCGACAGACGTGAACTGGCAAAAGTGATTGGTCGCCTGTGTACTGTGAAACATAAAAATTTGCAGTTGGAAAATGCTTCGAAGCAATTCACCATGCTATATGACCCGGAGGGAAACACGATTGAGTTTTGTGTTGAAAAAAATCAAATAGATTCATTCGAGGAAAAACCCCTCGATATTGAATCTTTATTTAATGAGCTCCTTCCGGACGATCGTCTTTGTGATAAAATTCCCGCAAGTGCAAAAATTGTCAGCGCAGAAGCGTGACCACTCCACTTTTGCTGATTTTTCTGAACGTAGCGTTAATTTCGATGGTGTAGAAATAAGAATCTGCCGGTAATAAATCGCCATTCATCTTACCATCCCACGCTTTTGCGAATCCAATCGTTTCAAAAACTTTGACACCACGTCTTGTGAAAACCCTTACAACCGCATCGCTAAGGGCCGACGAATTGCCCTGCGGTTTAATATACCAGGTGTCGTTTGCGTTGTCATTGTTGGGTGTGAAACCGGTGGGTATCTCCAGCGGAATATCTTCCATCATGGCAATTTCTTTTTCATATGCTTCGCTATAAAGTTTACCATCATAAAGTTTGATATAAAACATTTTGCTGTCCGATAAAGGCACCGTATCGCCAAGCGTTTTGAAATCGTATTGGAGCGTTCTGATCGTTTGTTGATACACTTCAATTGGCGCATTTCCAATCAGGTACATGATGCCTGCATTGCTATCAAAGACACTTTTAATCGTTGAATTATTTTGAAACCGGAAAATGTCATTTCCTTTCTGGTAGTTATCAAATGAAAAAGCAATTTCCGCAGATTGTAGATTCGTGTCGTCAGGATCACTGATCACTGCATCCGATGCGAGTGACAATGGACTTTTTTCTTTATTGTATTCAACAGTGCGATTGTCCCAGGTTAGCATTGGCGGATCATTGACAGGAGAGACAACCACAAGTAGCGTGTAACGCCCTCGGTTTTCTGTTCCCTCATTTAACTGAACTTGCACACTGAGATTTCCGAAAAAATTTTTTGTAGGCCGTATCATTTGCTGACTCACCGTATAATTCTGTTCTGGCAGAATTGTCATTGAAAATCCGGTTGGAAAGCGATCATTCGGATCATTGACAACAAGGTCCGTTACTGCCAAAGTCATTATCGAATCTTCCAGCATCGTTAAACTTTTTTGTCCGATGATTCTCAGTGCGTTTTCTTCAGTTACGCTAATTTTTAAAAAATAGATATCACTTTCAGTTTTTCCATCCGACACTGAAATACCCACAGATAGCGTCCCGACAAAATCTGTCGAAGGAATTACGGCGTTGGCGTTGTTCGTATAGTTCTGACCGGGATGAATAGTGAGTTGAAAGTCGGTGGGGAAAATGTTGTCAGGATCGACTACGGTAAGATGTGTAAGCTGAATTGAAATAGGTTTGTTTTTGGTTGTGGTGAGTGCCGCCTGGCCAGTGATTATCGGTTTTGTATTTTTCTTATCATCGATCTGGATCGTCACTCCAAACACCGGACTATCGTTCTTGCCATCATTTACGACCACGTTTACGATAAGAAGTCCAACGAGATTAGCAGAAGGAATAATTGAGTTGCCGGCAACCACATAATTATTGCCGCTAATTACTTTTAATGTAAAATCCTTTGGATAATTATTGTCAGGGTCGGTCACAATTAATTGTGAAAGAGAGATCGTGAATGGTTTCGTTCCCTCTATGCTTATCGGCAAATTACCAATGATTATCGGGGCCACATTGGTTTGTTGTACAGCCTGCACTGTAATTCTTAATTTGAATTTTTTGCTGGCGTTGTGCCCATCGCTCACGCGGAGTTCCACTTCAAGAGTCCCTGAAAAATTCGAATTTGGAGTAACAGTATTGCCGCTAAATTGATAATGTTTCCCATCAAAAATTTCAATAAAAAAGC
>CBQWHS010000031.1:0-14561 GCA_967728665.1 uncultured Chryseosolibacter sp.
TATCCGAATGGAAGATCCCAGAGGGATCAAATATTGGTAGCACTATGCGATGGGAAGCGCAAGCGAGCCACAGATAAGATGAATCAAGCGAAACACGTTCATGGCTCGCAATGCACCCGTTCGATTTCAACGTGGGTATAAATCATCTGCTCAATTATTCACACTGATCACGACCGCGTCATTCGAGCTATGAAAATGCACCACATGGATTACGATCGTAGTTGCTCTAGGGTTTCTAAATTACGGAAGATCAGTCAAATGTTTCCACGTTTCGAAGACGAGGTGCAGTTCACTGTAGATTAATTTCAATCCAGCTTTTCTGGCTATTAGCTTTCACTTCGGTAATCACTTTTGCAGCAATTTTTGATTGAGCGGAGTGAATGGATTTTGTAATCAGGCTGTGTGCGATTACTTCATCTTCTTTCATTCCCAATTTCAGCATTAGGTCGATTGTCTTCTCTCCTCCAAATTTTTGGAAAAATGGTTCGTCCAGTGCTGACAACACCGGCACTTCAGAGAGCCCCAATCTTTTGAATAGAGATTCTTCAACTGTGGCTAACGGGTAATGCTCAACAAATACTAAAAGTGTTTTGTGTGTTGATTCGGGGTGAAACGAGTCGGCCAATCCAATTTGATGCTGTGGAAGAATAGTTCTTATATGTTCGAATGTCTCCTTGAACCACGCAATAAAGATGCAACTGCCATTGGCTTGTGACATTGCCCTACACGCATTCCATTTAGCCAACGATGACATCCAAACCTTGTCATTTATTTTAAATTGTTTATCGGAATTCTTAAACAGTCCAAACATTACGCAGCTGACGGTGAAGGAACTTCCACGTGGCGCTTCTTCGTGATCCGGCTTTCAATAAAACCTTCTGAAACCTTAAGCAATAGTACAATGAAAAGCTTGATCAAGATGCTATAGCTCAATCCATTTCCAACCATGTTAATTATAGGCTCCACGAAAAATTCTTCCAATACAAAAAGCATTATGGCGATAAAATAAATTATGGCATAGGCATTCTTACCAGCTTGCGCTTTTGTCAATGCAAGCAATGTATTTTCAAGGCGAGTGTTTTTTTCATGCAACTCCCGATTTGTTCTCTGGAGTTTCCTTTCGAGACGTCCGCTTATCCATGTGAGAAATCGAGTCTGTTCGAGCAACACTTTATATTTTTGGGTAAGTCTTTCAAGCGCCTCCTTATTTTCTTCTGGCGAGTTATCCTGCTCAATCAACGATTGATAATGCTCAAGAACATTTGTCTCGTTACGAAAAAGCTTTTCCTCCCGGGTCATTTTGCTCATACGGGTATAGTTAGTTTACAGGCTTAAAACAAATATAAAAATTCAGAGGCTGCTTGCTTGCGGGTTAGTAATAAAGGTTTGATGAATATTGCCGTATTTCTTACATGAAGAATACTGATACTCTTTACAACGGAGGGGCTAGTCAATTGCTTCATAGCTTTTATCATGAATAAAATATGAATCAACGGACGCCCACGTTGAATAGGCTCACTTAAATCCATTGGAATGGTTTAGTATCCATTCGAGAACAACAAATTGGAAAACCTGGTAAAACAGCGTACTTTCACACGTTCTCAGGATATAATGTTGTACAACAAGATCTTAAGTAATAACCAGCGGTCGAAGGCAAAAGCCCTCGTTGCCGGACTTTTGCTGCTCTTGTACGTAGCCGGAAATAGTCAATTCGAAACGTTTCATCAGATCCTGCATGCTCATCGCGTTGTTGAGCATTCTGAAGATGAGGAGAACAATCCCTGCCATCGCAGCATCTTCCATCAAGCAAAAGAGGACGGATGTGAACATAAAGTACATTTAACTGACAACCGAAAATGTCCGCTTTGTCATGTAGTAACTGGAAGTGATCACTTAACACCGATCCAAAATATAATTGTTAATCCGAAGTCGAGTTCAGCATTTGAACCAATCGTCAAGATTTCATTCTATAATGAGGCAGCCTTGATGCTGCCAGCACGCGCTCCTCCAGCAGCGTAATCGCATTCTCTCCCATCAATCGTTCTTAATATTTAATTGTCATTGAATGTATTTTCATGCGTTTACGGTATTCAGGTATTATAATATTTCTGTTTACATGTTGGATTTGCCGCGGTCAAAGCCAATGTGAACTTCATTTTTCGGGCGTTGTTCGTAGCGCAGATGGGCCTGTCCCTGGCGCGATTGTGTTATTGCAACCTCAGCAATCAGGAGTTGAAGCGGACTCCCTTGGGAATTTCTCGATTTCAAATTTATGTGCGGGCAAGTACGTTGTAATCGTTGAGTATCCAAGTTTCGAAAAAGTCCGTTTTGAACTGAATCTTAACAAAGACGTAGTGAAGACTTTTGTATTGAAGGAGTCATCGCAAGAGCTTCAAGAAGTCGTTATTCAAGATCAGGCAATCGACACCGAACATTCTCAAAATTTCACAAAGCTTAGTGAGAAACAATTGGAAGAAACTGCTGGAAAATCACTGGGCGAAACATTGAAGGAGATTCCCGGTGTCAACAGTATTCAATCCGGACCTGGAATTTTCAAGCCCGTAATTCATGGCGTGCATAGTCAACGCGTGCTCATTTTAAATTATGGAATCCGACAGGAAGGTCAACAATGGGGAGCGGAACATGCTCCCGAAATTGATCCATTTATTGCTTCAAATATTGTTGTAATAAAAGATGCAGCATCTATCAAATATGGGACGGATGCTATCGGCGGTGTCATCGTTGTGAACCCTCCTTCTCTACCGGATCATGCGGGAATCGCGGGCACAGTAAATAGCGTCTTGCAAAGCAACGGACGATCCGGAACATTGTCGGGAATGCTTGAAGGTGGAATTAAGAATGCAAAAGGTTGGGGTTGGCGTTTGCAGGGAACGGGAAAAAAGGCGGGCGATTTTCACACACCTAATTATTCGCTCACCAATAGTGGGATTGAAGAAAGAAATTATTCGGGAGCAGCGGGTTATCATGGAGGGCGTTTTGGCTTTGAAGGATTTTTCAGTCACTTTCAAACGACCCTCGGAATTTTGAAAGGAACTGCGATCAATAACCAGCAAGATCTCGATGCGGCCATGGAACGAAGTGTTCCTGCTTACACCACTGATTTCAGCTATGATATTTCGGAACCAAAGCAGGTTGTGAGTCATAATCTTTTTAAACTGAACGGTCATGTGAGAGTTAAGAATGGTCAATTTACTATTCAATACGGATTACAAAAAAACCACCGTCAGGAATATGACTTGAGAATTGGCTCGCTCTTAAAAACACCTGCATTAGATCTTGTTCTCACGACACAAACGCTTGAGGCCGAACTTGAAAAGTCCCACGCTAATAAGCGAACAATATGCCTGGGAATTACGGGAATGTATCAACGAAATTCAACTGTCTATGGTACGATGCGAATTCCATTCATTCCCAATTTCGATAACGTCTCCTCGGGATTATATTCGGTGGTTAAATTCTTTTCTAACCGTTGGACGATAGATGTTGGCGCGCGATATGACTTTAGATACTACCTCGTGAGTGGATTTGATTTTAAAAATTCGCCTTTCAAGGAAAACATGTTATTCAACAATGTCAGCGCTACCACCGGAGCAACGTTGTCACTCGCGAAAGGTCAACAATTAAATCTGAATGTAAGCAGCACATGGCGACCACCAAGTGTTGCTGAATTGTACTCGATAGGAACGCATCAAAGCGCAGCTGCGAACGAATATGGTTTGCTGTTGAGCGATGAGACAAATGAAGTTCGCAACATCAAGGATGTAAATTTCAGAACTGAGCAAGCCGTGAAGTTTGTCGCCACTTACTCAAAACAATGGAAGCGATTTCAGCTTGAAGTGAGTCCCTATGCGAATTACATCTTCAACTACATTTATCTGCGGCCTGCAGGAATCGCGCAGACCGTACGTGCTACGCTGCCTTACTTCAGATACACCCAAACAGATGCATTATTTATTGGAACCGATATCACCGGCATTTGGACTCTATCCAAATTTGTGAGTGCGATTCCGAAGGTATCGTTATTGCGCGCATCAGATGAAACACATCATGACTATCTCATTTATATACCTTCTAACCGATATGAAGTTGCGTTTCGCTTTGAAAAACCACAGGTAAATCAGCTACGGAAATTTTATGTCGAATCAAAGTTAAAATACGTTGCCAAGCAAGGCCGAGCGCCACGTGTTATAACTACGCGGCAGATTGATGAGGCGATTGGACAAAATCGTGACTTGCTAAAAGACGATCCACGTAACTTCGATTTCATGGCTGCTCCCGATGGGTATTTTCTTTTAAATCTTGCCGCGGGCTTCAATGTTCATCACAACGACACGCAATTGGATTTTCGTTTGAGTTGTGACAATGCCACAAACGCTTCGTATCGCGAGTACACAAATCGGTTTCGATATTACGCAGACGAAATAGGGAGGAACTTTATCCTTTCTGTAAAGTGTATTTTTTAAAAAATTATAAGTCTCCTAAAATTAAAAATCAAATGAAACTATTACGTAACATATTCATATTCTCCGGTATTCTCTTCGCATCATGCGACAGTAATGATCCCAAAAAAGAGGACGTTCCGGAATTGATAACGAAAATAACCTTGACATTTACTCCTACCACAGGAAGTCCAGTGATAGTCACCGCAAGCGACCCAGATGGTGAGGGAGTGCAAAGCCTAACTGTAGATGGACCAATCAATCTGGAGTCGAACAAGACTTATATTATGAGCCTTGCTCTTATCAACGGACTGGCTGAACCTACTGGTCCCGATTATGACGTCACCGCGGAGGTTGAAGAAGAAGGAATCGAACATATGTTCTTTTTCGCCTGGACAGGAAATCTGTTCTCCAGTCCGACTGGTAATGGCAATATCTCTAGCCGGACAAATCCTATGAATTATTCCGGAGCAGCAAACTCCGTTGACAAAAATAATCTTCCGCTTGGGTTAACAACAACATGGACGACAGCTGCAAGTGCTGCAAGCGGAACGTTTAGAGTGTTGCTCAAACATCAACCTGGATTAAAATCGGCAACCTCAGATTCCAATACTGGTGAAACAGATGTGGATGTTACGTTTACAATTAACATGAATTGAATGCAATGTCACTGAGATACACCGAGAAGGCTCAGAGGCGCACGGAGGAAATTCAAATAAATAAATACGATTTTAACACGCGCAAAAAATTTTATTTGATGCCTCTGCATTTACTCCGCGTTTTTTTCGTGCCCTCCGCGGTTAAACACTTTGGTATTCTTCATGACATTTCACTTTGCGGTGAATGCTCAAATAGGTTTGACAAGAATGTCATCTCATCGGGGTTTCTGAAACGAATTAATCCTGATGGGATGACATAATTTTTTTATGAATTCATTTCAATTCGAAATGAATTTCGTAATGCCCCTCCTACAAATGAATAAACGCTCGCAATCCTATTTGATTTTTCACCGCGATTGTTTTAAACTCGTGAACCAACCAATCAAAAACATGGAGCGCAACAGACGTAAGTTCATCACTAAGACCCTGACAGGTGCAACAACAATTTTTAGCTCATTGCCACTCTTGAGTGCATTTGCAAGTGGCACCAAACGTCCAACGTTGGTTGTTGATAAACCTCGCTTCACAAAAAAAGAAACGGGTAAAATTAAATTCGCTGTCATTGGATTAAATCATGGACATATTAATGGACAAACAGAAGCTGTCATTCGCGGTGGTGGAGAACTTGTATCGTTTTATGGCAAAGAAAAAAATCTGACAGACGCGTTTGCGAAACGCTATCCAAGCACAAAGCTTGCCGCTAGCGAACAAGAAATTCTGGATGATAAATCTATACAACTTGTAGTTAGCGCTTCCATACCAATCGATCGGGCCCCTCTTGGAATACGTGTGATGAAACACGGAAAAGACTTCATGGTGGATAAACCCGGAATCATAACGTTGGAACAATTGGCCGAGGCGCGAAAAGTTCAAAAAGAAACAAAACGTATTTACTCCATCATGTACAGTGAGCGTTTTGAAAATCGTGCGACTGTAAAAGCCGGAGAGCTTGTGAAATCAGGTGCTATCGGAAATGTAATACAAACCATCGGGCTTGGCCCACACCGCATAAACATTCCATCGCGACCTGAGTGGTTTTTCGACAAGAAATCGTATGGAGGAATTATCTGCGACATCGCTTCACATCAGTTCGACCAGTTTTTATTTTTCACCGGAAGCACTAAAGCTGATGTCGTCTCTTCTCAAATTGGAAACGTACATTATCCTCAATACCCAAACTTTGAAGATTTTGGCGATGCCATGGTTCGTGGCGATGGTGGAACAGGCTACGTTCGTGTTGATTGGTTTACGCCTGATGGTCTCAACACCTGGGGAGATGGACGATTAACAATTCTTGGCACTGATGGCTTTATTGAAATCAGAAAGAACGTGGACATCGCGGGCCGCGAAGGAACAAATCATTTATTTCTCGTTGATAAGAAAGAAACGAAATATGTTGACTGTAAGGACCAGCCACTTCCTTTTGGCGAACAACTTGTCAACGATGTTTTGAATCGTACAGAAACTGCGATGACACAAGAGCATTGCTTCCTGGCCACAGAGATTGCACTCAAAGCGCAGAAGCAAGCTCAAAAACTTGATTTGAAAAAATAACTATTCTTCTTTCAGAGTCGATAGGAAACTCACGAGATCTCTAATCTCACGTTTCGTTAATAAAAATCCCATTGGCGGCATGCTTGATCCACCGTTGATGCGCTTGACGACCATGTCTTTCCTTATCACCGTATCCGCTTTGTCTCCTATTTTCAAGACAAGCTCGGCCGGCTTTTCTTCCTGTAGTATGCCGTTAATTTTTTTGCCGTCTTTCAATTCTAATGACACAGATCCAAAGCCTGGTGCAATTCGTGCGCTTGGTTTGATGAGCGCTTCCAGAATCTGCTCGCGTTTTAAGCGTGTAGCCACACCGTTTAATCTCGGGCCAGCATTTCCTCCCAAATCATCATACGAATGGCAACGGAGACATTGCGCTGTTTGGTTTCGGAAAAATGTTCGCCGACCGCGGTCTGCGTCCCCTCCTACCAATGCAACTTCAAAAGTGGAAGCAAGAGAATCAGGAGCCAGCTTCGAATTAATTTCTTTGAACTGCGAGATCAGTTGAGGAGACTTTGTGCTATCAATGGCCTCCTCAAGTTCAAGATAAATCTCCTGAGGGAGTTTGTTTGACTTCATTTTGATTAGCAAATCATCAAATACTTTCTGCGAATTTGCGACTGGAACTTTTCCGAGTGTCAACAACGCTGCCTGTTTTTCTTCTGTTGTTCTTGTATTAATAGCGTTAGACAACAATGAAACCATGAGGTCTTTAGAGATATCCATTTTTGAAAGCAAATCTAATCCAGCTATTCTCACTGCTTTATCATTATCAGAGAGCGCCTGCTTGATTGCGACATCAATTTGCTTGTCATTAAACGCAGCCAATGCCCGCAACGCAGATACCCGAACTAAAGGATCCTTATCAGATTTCAGTCGCGCAAAAAGTTGCTGCGAGCCTTTCTCAATCTTCATTTTACCGAGTGCGTTCACCGCATGAAGGCGAATTGACGCGTCATTGTTCGCTGCAAGTTGGATTAATGATTCTGCAGAGGCATTGTTCACGGCTAACGGATCACGTTTTATTTCACCACGGAATCTTCCATCAACGCGATCGAGAACAGATGGCTTTGACCATGTGCTCAATGCATCAATTGCTTCAATCCTCATTGCCGCAGGAGCATTTGAGAGCATGCTGTAATTAACGAGGTTCATCATCGTTTTTTCACTTCCAACACGAAGATTGGCGCTAATGCTTCTTCGGATCAGCGCTTCATTTGTGAATTTGGTTGTCGTTAACAAGTCACCCAGAGCAGGCAGTGCTTCAGGTATGGAAAGGTCATCGTTAATCGCGCGAGCCGTTTCAGTCACAACGAACTCATCCTGGTCATTTAAGAATGCTGCAATCCCTGGGTTTTTCATTCTGCGCAACGCAACAACGGCTGCAATTCTCAACGCACGTGAAGTATCTTTCGCCAGTGCTACAATTGGTTCCGCCTTTCCTATCCGCGCCAGCGCAAGACTTCCTGCATGGCGAATGAAAACGTCTTCGTCATTATTGTTTCTAAGTAAGTCAATGACAGGAGCAACGCCTGGCTCGAATGCAATTCTTCCGATGGCCTCAGCAGCAAAGAAACGGGCGCGAGCATAATTATCTTTTAAAAGTGGAAGGAGATCATTACCCGCATCCTTATATTTCACATCGCCAATCCATTTCGCGACCTGTGCGCGAATTTCAGGATCAGCATCTTTCAAGTATGGAACCAATAGAGAAGCGTGTTTGATATCCTTACGTGCAAATTGACTGATTCCCCAAATTGAATGAACCCTGGCTAATTGATTCTGTTTGTCACTCAATGTTGCTTTGAAAACTTCAAGCCCATCTTCATCTCTTTTCGCCAATTCAAATTGTGCCTTTTGGCGAACACGCATATCAGCATTACGGAGTAATTCACTAAGCTGTGACTCTTCATATTTTTTGAAATCGTCAGCCAACAATTTCTTCGTCTGCTCACGTTCGGTGGTGAATTTATTCTCGACATCAACTTTCCAGATACGACCATATTTTTTTGTATCCCATCCGCTAATCCAGTCAGCTGCATACAAGGCACCGTCTGGTCCAATATCTAAGCCAGTCGCTGCAACGCCCATCACCATCGGCTTGGTTTCAGCAAGGTCGAATGACGCACCTTTAGGTTTTAGCTTGAATGCGTGAATTCCGGAACGTGAAGGATTTCCAACAAACTCTACAATGAAAAATGTGTTCTTCCAATCGGGACCCAAGGCAGTTCCAGGATTATACACCATTCCAGCAGGGCCACTAACATAGTTCGCCAATGTGGGTGTTATATAGGCAGCCTGACCCTCGAATCGTGGCAGATACATTTTTTCATCCATCCAAACTTTGTATGTGTTGTTATCCGGATCGCGATACTTACCGAATTGCCAATTGGTTCTCCAGCCAGTATCCGATCCGTTGACGATATAAACAAGTCGCTCTTTTTCTCCAGGATGGTCGCCATCGTTATCTTCGCTGATCAAGTTACCGTATTCATCAAAAACAAATTCGTGTGTGTTACGGTTTCCATAGGCAAAAACTTCAAAGTCACTGCCGTCAGGATTTGATCGGACGATAACACCGCTATTCGGGTGCTCCCATTTTTGACCGTCTGGTCCCTGGCCACTAAAACCAATGTCTCCTATCTGCCAATAGATTTTTCCTTCCGGGCCCATTTCAATTCCAGACATCCCATGACCACCAAAACCAACGTGGATTCCATAGCCATGCGAGATCGATGTCTTCTCATCCGCGAGACCGTCACCATTTTTATCTTTTATTCTCCACAGGTCTGGACCAACGGCAACGAACAAGTCTTCACCATCAATCATAACACCTCCAGCCACGTCCGTGATCTCATCATTGAAGTCATCGACGACGAGTTGACTTTGATCTGCAACGCCATCACCGGAAGTATCTTCAATGCGATAGATATGTTCTTTTTCAAGAGTCATATCCTTCCAATCGTGTGAGCCATCACCGTTGAGATCTTTAAGCCATTCGTTTTTCTTACTGAGCTCAGGTGCCAGCACTTTGTGAAGGAAAGCACGCTTCTCTTCAACATTTTTTAATTGTATCGATCCGATCTCCCAATCCTGGTGACCGCGGATATCGAACTCTGAATTCTTCTGACGATTCGTTCGCGTATAATAAATCCGACCGTTGTCATCAATATCGATCGCGATGGGATCTGCCACTAGTGAATCAACTCCAAACAGTTTAAATGTTACACCTTCTGCCAACTGCGGAGTTACAGTAGCTTCAATCGCCTTTGCCATGGCGGCTGTTGAATCAGCATTCAATTTGTGAATTCGTTTGTCTTTCGGACCAGGGTCCTGACACCCAATCAATATTACAAATGTGAAGACGGAAAATTTTACAAGAAAGGACGCAAACTGTCTAAAGGATAGATTCATATAAGGTAATTAGCGCGTTAAGATAGTAAACGATGTTGATGCGAACCAACCGCAGAAAGAAATAATAGCTGGTTTCAAAGTGGAAATATTTACGCCCTTATTTTTCCTGAAAGTCTGAGCGACATCGCGACCGATCAAACCTATCTCAGGCATGATTTGTTTGACCTGCCCAAAAAAGAAAAATTATGGAAAAAATAATATTAACAGCTGCAGGCGCATTGCTGATTGGGCTAACCAGCGTTTGTGCACAGCAGGATGACAGCACTCGAAAACGAGAGCAGTCACAAAAGACAAAGCACGCAACAGAATCGAAGCGGAAAACCACTGGTGACATAGACGAAGCGAGAAGGACAGGAAATACATCTGATCAGCCACACCGGGAGATGGTGATTGTCCAACCTTCAGAGGTTCCCTCATCGTTGCGCGAGACACTTCAGGATCCGAAATACGAAGGTTGGGAAAATGCAATTATTTATCACAACACAAGGACAGACGAGTATTTAGTTTCTCCACGGCCATACCGCTTTAGCAGCCAAGGAAAAGAAATCGGATACGGCATAACTGGTTATGGCAACCGAAATAATTCCTACGGAAACCAACAGCGCGGTGCAAAAGGATCGTTGAATCAGCATCGGCGAAATCAAAATAACACTGGCGATCAAAATCAGAATGATAACGACGGTGAGCGTTCAAAAACTTACAGCACAAATCCAAACCAGGACAGCACTGGCTTGAATGCCACAGAGTCGTCAGCGCCGGAACAAGAGCTCAACAGGTCTGACGAGTCAAGTTCATTCAGAAAGGACAGCACGCCAATGAATTCAGCATCCGGTTCAACAAATTCAAATTCATCAGATTCATCCAGCAATTCGAATGCATCAACTGCAGCAACTTCTTCTAACAATAGTTATACAACAACACGGGTTGACGACCAAAATTTGCCTGCCGAAGGAATGGTGTTGGTTGAAGAAAACGAAGTGCCGGAAAATTTAAAAGAAACTCTTCGCGATTCCGATTACTCTGGATGGCAACGTGGCAAACTGTACAATAACCCGGCAACTGGCGAATACATCCTCATTATGGGAGGCGCTGAGAGTGGAAGCGATGAACAACATTCATTTAGATTCGATAAGAATGGAAAACTCATAAAGGATAAAAATATGAATGGACGAGGACATGAATAATTAAATCTTGTTTTCACGTACCAATTTTCCCGCAATGATCATGAATCGAGTAATGGTATTGCGGGAAGTTTTCTTAGAACGATTGAAGAAGCAGATCAATCTGCTGATCAAATATTTCAACAGGTTTATTTTCTTTTAATTCATGCTTGAGCGATTCAATACCGTAGACATTTTTCAAAACCTTTGATTCAAGTTGGCTGAACGAATAACCTGCAACAGGATCATCTACTGTTCCTACCCTATTAAGTCCAAAGATTTGGCCACGTTGATTATTCTTGTCAACCAAGTCAACAAACTCGTTAGTGTTTGACTTCTTTTTTATTCCAGTATTGAAATGCATGCAAAGCCGGGTAGTAGTTGCAGTACAATAAAAAATTTATACCGCTCGATACTGATCACTGGGTAATTGGCTGTAGGGTAATTACGATAAATGGAGGAGTAAAGACAATGGGTATAAAGGATTAGGGCAGGTATTAGGTATTAAGGTATGAGGAATTGGAATAGGAGAATCGCTTTACTCAAGCTCCTTCACTGCAAGAAAAATCGTTTTTCCAATTACAAGGGGAGAGTTCAGTCTGATGAGAAATGACGAATGCTTCGAAACTACCACAGCTTCATAATGACTACCATAAAAGATAATTTCACTGACTTTTACTTTCAATGAGGTGGTTTTCTTTTTCGTAATTACAAATTGCTCTGGCCGAAGTAATACATGGGAACCACTGTTTTTGATTTTCGATTTTAACCAGACCAACTCTGAAGTTGTAATCAAGTTGAACTTTCCAAATAAACCTGCTGTATATTGATCGACAGGATTATTATAGATTTTAGTCGAAGTTCCCTGCTGAATAACTTTTCCATCTTTTAATACAATGATTTTGTCCGCCCATGGCAATGTATCCTGGGGATCGTGAGAAACAAGAATGCATGTTATTTTCAATTCAGAACAGAGCACTTCAATCACATTTTTTAACACGCCCTTGTGAGCCAGGTCGAGGTGACTGAAGGGTTCATCAAGCAAAAGAAGTTTTGGAGAGCCGATAAGAAGTCGGCAAAGCGCAATTCGCTGTTTCTCTCCTCCTGATAATTTATCCGTAGTCCGTTTCAGTAAATGATCGATCTGACAAATCTCCAGCAGTGCATTGAATTCATCCGATGAAAACTTGTTCGCATAATCAAGTACTTGTTCTACCCTAAGGAATTTAGCAAGCTCAAAGTGCTGCGACAGATAAGCGATGCGCGGATGGCCAGGGACCAACGTATCGTCAGGGCCACGAACCTTTTCTCCTTCAAAAATAATTTCACCAGTGTCCGTTTGAATCAGGCCCGCGATAATTTTCAAAAGTGTACTTTTTCCTGAACCTGTTTCGCCGGCAATGACAAGCTTCTTAAATCTATTGAGTGAAAAATTTATTCCCGACAGGAAAAAATTATCTTCTCCTTTTTTGCTGACCTGGTTGACCCGAAGTAAATCCATTTATTTCTTCCGGTTTTCCCAGGTGTCAAGTTTTATACGTTCGATCATCAACGAGTTTTTGAATTCGTGTATCAGTTTTTCCATTTCTGTTTCGCGTTCCTTCCATTCGTTGTATTCCTTGTCGTGCGCGTCAATCACGGGTTTCAAACGCAACAAATTTTCTTGCATATTCGGAATTGATTGAAGAATCTGTTGACGTTCTTGTTTGCTCACGGCAGGATCTTCACTTTTTGTTTTCAGCAATTGCATCACCTCTTCAATGTATTGAATCATATCCCACGGATTGTTTGGTCGTGTCCATGTGAATTCAATGTTGCATCTGCGGCATTTGTATCGATTACTCTTCCAACCTTTTTCGTTTTTCTCCGTACCCACCAGTTTCAGCATGTCCCTTTTGTTACAGGTCGGGCATTCGGCCTCATCTTTTACCAATGCTTTAAGTTGATCGCGTTGATCCAATATGAAAGCCCGGGCATCCGCATGTCGATTCATGTGATCAATAAATTTGTCCACAGCATCTTCCACGACTCTGCTCTCCTCTCCCAACTTCCCTTCGGCGATTAGTCTCCTGCTTTCTTTTTTGAAAAAAGTAGCCAACTTCACCAACTCTCTCTCATTTGCCTTGAAATTCTTATTCACCTCAACACTTTTTAATGTTATAAAAATAGGAAACGAACGCTGATAATCAACAAGCAAACACGAATGCATTTTTAACCGCAGAGAAAATGACGTCGCGGAGGGTTCCAAAATAGAAACCTGTTTTTATCATCTTTGAATCCTTCAGCAACTTGCCGCATTTTAACACGAATCGGATTATCTCATGGAATTTGGTATCTATACTTTGCAGAGACTTCAATAGACGAAAAGACTAGTAAACAGCAAAACGCGCATCAACGAATGCTTGACCTCATGGAGGAAATCGAACTTGCTGAACAGGTAGGTTTGGATGTTTATGCCGTTGGCGAGCATCATCGGCCAGACTTTGTTGTTTCGTCTCCTGCCGTGGTGTTGGCCGCTGCCGCGATGAAGACAAAGAAAATTAAATTATCAAGTGCAGTTACGGTTTTAAGTTCCGATGATCCTGTCCGCGTTTTTCAGGATTTTGCAACGGTAGACCTACTGTCTTCCGGGCGGGTCGAAATCATGGCCGGGCGAGGTTCCTTTATTGAGTCGTTCCCGCTTTTTGGTTATGATCTCAGACTTTATGACGAACTATTCGAGGAGAAGCTGGACCTGCTTCTTAAAGTAAACGAAAATGAAATCGTGAATTGGAAAGGCGTGCATCGTCCTTCGATTAATAATCTCGGCGTCTATCCACGTCCCTATCAATCGAAACTTCCCATATGGATCGCCATTGGTGCCGTTGTGAGTGTCGTTTCTGTTCTTCAAACTGTATCTCATGGCCAAGGGCGTATACTGAAGAGCAATATGCCCTTGCCCAATTGGTTTTCTTGAGCACGCAACTCACCGAGAATCGCTTAAATCGTTTTTTTATTTCGACAAGAAGCGTTTAATTGTAGACTAAACCTTAAACCCCCTAACTAATGAGATTACTCAAGACACTCATGCTTCTTTTCGTGTGCGCAGCTGCCTCAGCACAATTGAATAAAGCAGCGATGATTTCAGTTTTTGGCGACCGGAACCTCTCTGATGACCCTCTGGAAACCAAAGTTTATGAAGCAATAATGAAAGATACTGCCTTCAACTTAACCCCGATCGTTAACAAATTTGACAAGGCAATCAGAGAAAAATTTGCGCCACAATTCCCTTTTCCATTCCTTTCAAAAGAAGAGGTGGTGGGGGCCGCGGGTTATCC
>CBQWHS010000032.1:0-14531 GCA_967728665.1 uncultured Chryseosolibacter sp.
GAACAATTTTTTCAGAAAAAACAAAAAGACCGCTGCACGCGAAAATCCTTGTAACAAATTTATCAACGAACGAAAAGTTTACATTATCAAACAACGGCAATGATGGAAAATTCAGCATTATAGCTTCAGCAGGTCAACGATACGAGGTTTTATTTTCAGAAGATGAGCATTTCCCTGAGACCGTCACTTTGGATTTCAGCAAACAGGAAAGTTATAAGGAAGAGAAACTCGACATATTCTTAAAATCAGAATATAAACTTTCGCTGAATGTGATCGATAAAGATCTTAAGATTCCTATGACAGCATTTGTGACGCTCACAGAAACTGGTGTACAAAACATATTCTCAGACTCGTTGCAAAAGGGAGAGCGTCCATCATTCACTTTGTATAGTACAGGTCGTTACCAAATTTCGGCTGCCGCTGCTGGATATACCGATGAAAAAATCACGGTGATTGCTCCGTTGTCCTCGGCTACTAAGGACCATGCACAGACCATCGAGTTGAGCCATCCGAAAGTAAAAGCCATTGCCGACGTCACCGATATACGTACAGGGCAAAAATTGAAAATGAAAGTTTCGTATAATAATGAAAGTACACCGGCGGAGATAATTATTGCCAATGGCGGAGAGACCGTATTCTTGCGAAAGGGCGATCGCTACCAGGTAGTCACGAACAGTGAAACAGGTTATCTCTATTCAATGGTTACGATTGTTGCAGAAGAAACACCTACTGGAGAGCCCTTGCGACTGTCGATGAACGTTGTGGAGCTAATTGCAGGCGCCAAATTAAACCTTGAGCATATTCATTTCAAAAGCAACTCAGCCGATCTCAATGAAACATCTGTGCTAGAATTAAAAACCATCGTGAAAACGCTTAAACTCAATCCAAAAATTAAGATTGAAATTTCGGCACATACCGATGATGTTGGCGCCGAGGATTTCAACATTAATCTCTCACAAAAGCGCGCGCTCACCGTAACACAGTATCTCAGCGGCAATGGCGTGCCTGAGAGCCAGCTTATAGCCAAAGGCTATGGTGAATCTCAACCGCTGGTAGCAAATGACAGCGAAGACAACAAAGCCAAAAACAGAAGGGTCGAACTCACTGTGATCAGTGTAAACTGATACTTTTTCAATCATCAAAGCCTTGATAATTTCCGTTCACATAAAATTCAATTCCGAATATTGAATTTTTACACAAGGAAACAGTCGTAATTCGTTAAGTTAGTTTATCATCACAAACTGCTTAACACCAAAAAACATATCCATTATGAACGAACTCAGAAAGGAAGACATCAGCCAAGAAGTATTTAATCTCTACGACGACTATGCACATAACCGGATCGACAGAAGAGAATTTATGGATCGCCTGTCGACTTATGCAGTGGGAGGCGTAACGGTTGCTGCCTTAATGAGCTTCATTACTCCAGACTACCAGGAAAAAATTCAGATTTCGCAAGATGATCCAAGGTTAAAAACGGAGTTTATTAACTATGATTCTCCGAAAGGTGGAAAGACCATCAAAGGACAACTGTCAAGACCCATCGATGCAAAAAAGAAATTGCCTGGTATTGTAGTTGTTCACGAAAACCGAGGATTGAACCCGCATATCGCGGACGTAGGAAGAAGAGCGGCCCTAGCCGGATTTATCTCTCTTTCTCCGGATGCTTTAACTCCGCTTGGTGGCTATCCGGGAAATGATGATGATGGTCGTAATCTTCAAAGCAAGCGTGATCGGAATGAAATGTTGGAAGACTTCATCGCTGCGTTTGAAACACTTAAGAAACATCCTGAATGCGATGGCAATGTTGGCACTGTTGGTTTCTGCTTTGGTGGATGGATCTGTAATATGATGGCGGTGAGAATTCCTGATCTGAAAGCAAGCGTTCCTTTCTACGGAGGACAACCTGCGGCAGAGGATGTTCCAAAAATCAAAGCACCCCTACTCCTCCATTACGCTGGTCTTGATACTCGGGTGAATGAAGGTTGGCCGGCCTATGAACAAGCCTTGAAGGATAACAAAAAAGAATATGTCGCTTATATCTACCCAGATGTAAACCATGGATTTCACAATGACACTACACCAAGGTTTGATGAAGCCGCAGCTCGGCTAGCCTGGCAACGGACGATCGATTTTTTCAAAGCCAAACTCAAGTAGGGAATGCCGTTTCACTTGAAGTAAAACGGACACGGAGGAAATTCTATAAATGCGGTAGCTCAAAGGACACCCAAAAGTTTTTAAGCGCAGAAAGCAATTTCACCGAGGGACACTGAAAAGCGCCGAGAGACCGGTAGCACATCTCCTCAGCGTCTCTTTGCGATCCTTCCTGGTAAATGCATTTTTTCTGCGTCTAAGTTTTTTGAAATTCAGCACCAAGTTTTTTTAACTTGGCGATGAACTACAAATCAACATGGCAAGTAAACGTATTCAGGCAGGTCCATTTTCAATTCAATATCACAACGGTTTTATCAGGCGAATCATGTTCGGAAACCGCGAAATACTGCGGATGATTTACTTTGCTTTGCGCGATGAGCATTGGGGTACTTATTTTTTGAATATTGAAGATGAAAAAATTGAAATCAAAGAATCAGGATTTAACATCTCATACAATGCCCACAATAAAAAAGACAATACAAAGATCTTTCAATGGCAAGTCGCAATCACTGGTGATTCAACAGGGAAAATTAAATTTACATTGCGTGGGCAAGCATTAGCAGAGGTATTAAAAAACAGAGCGGGCTTTTGTGTGTTGCATCCTCTACGCGGGCTGTCTGGACAGACTTGTGATATTAGGCACCCTGATAGCACAAACGAGCCGGGTAAATTTCCAGATTTCATAGCAGCTGAAAATCCGTTTAAAGATCTCACAGCAATGCGCTGGCGCTCCGGTGAGCTCTCGCTTCAGCTAACACTTGAAGGAGACATTTTTGAAACTGAAGATCAGCGAAATTGGAGCGATGCTTCTTACAAAACATTTTGCACGCCTCTTTCAAAACCATTTCCTTCATTAATGCCGAAAGACACTCAAATTTCACAAAGTGTATTATTTGAAATTACATCCGGACCGACCGCGAAGTCGCAGACTGACGATATAATCCATCTTAACGAGACAGATACAATTGTGCCGTTTCCCAATGTCGGTGTTGGCGTTTCAACTGAGGTTGCAGACTTATCCCCAGCAATTCAAAAACAACTTTCTAAAATAGCCCTCAGCCATTACAGGGTGGAAACAAATTGCATAGAAAGTTCATGGAGCGATTCTATCATTAAAGAAGGCGCCAAGGGAAAGATGCTACGCCTTCCAATAGAACTTGTCTTTATCACAACAGAAAATTTTAAGGAAGAAATAAAACAACTCTTGGTAATTCTCGAAAACAACGAATTTGAAGTAAATCAAATTCTTTTCCTCTCCAATGAGCATGTGACGGAACAGTCATTGATCGATTATGTGGACGGCCTCAAAGAACAATTCTCAGGAGCGCTTCTCGGGGCTGGAACCAACTACAATTTCACTGAAATCAATCGCAATCATCGTAAGTTTCGTTCGCTTGACTTTGTGAGTATGTCCATCGATCCGCAGGAACATGCCATTGATGATATGACGTTGTTTGAAAATACTGAGGCCCAATTTGACATCATTAAATCAACGCGAAACATTTATCCGAAGCAAAAAATTTACATCTCGCCCGTCACGTTAAAGAGGAGGTTCAATCCTTATTCAAAAGATCCGAAAGCGCTAGTGATTCCGGAACCTGAACGAAGTGATGAGCGACAGTCAGAGCAATTCTGTGCGCTCTTCACACTGGCAAGCATAAAGAATCTAACTGCGGCAGGATGTGAAAGCATCACTTATTATCAGACTGTTGGTAAACAAGGAATTATTTCCGCACAAGGCAAAGAGTATCCGGTTTATTCGATGCTCAAACAAGTTCTAAAACGAAATGCAGAAGTTCAGCTGCTTGAAAGTTCTCGTCCACTCGACGTAGACGGTATGATACTTTTTTATGATGAAGACAAGATGCTCGTTCTTTGGAATTTCACGAACGAGACAATGAATGCCCGATTTTTGAAATCGGTGTATTCCATCGGTCCTCAACAAATCATATACATACCAATCTCATGATCAAACAGAGATTTTTGAAGTTATAGATCCTACCTTCCGAGAAAAATTATAGTTCGTTGTAAAGAAGCTGTGCTTTCTGGCGATAGATCGTCTCAAAGGCAATGATTGATTTCAGTTTTTTTCTGAATTTTAACTCTCTGCTAAATTGTTCATCCACACCAGTAAAGAGTTTCCGCAAGTTGTCCGCTTTGGTCAGTTCGAGATCCAGCGTCACAGTTTTTGCGTGGGCATCAAAGGTTGCCAGGATTTCGCTTCCCCGTGAAAATTCAATGAGACCTTTAATCAGCGCGTAGTTTTCCCGTGCTGCAGGCTTCAGCGAAAACGTCTGCTGTATCCGGTTGTTATAAATAAATGAACGCTCAAATTGGAATAACTCGGGCAGTGCATCGGAGCGATAATCGTAACTTCTTGAAACACTTAGTTGAGAAAGTGTCTCTTCGAGTGCCGGGCTAATGAATAAATCTGGATTGTTATAATGAATTGCGTGTTGCATATGAATCTGTTTTTATTGTTAAAGAAAATTGAACGCCAGCGATGTTGAGTAACACTACCGACAACAGCAACACATAAAGACTTTTGATTGAATAGTTTTTTTCATGTTTGTAAATTTATATTTCCTGTTTTGGCAGAATGGAGCACCTTATCCACTCGGACAGGTTGCAAATAGGATCGTCAAGTCTGCTCTTTCCCCTATTCTTTATAAATCGTCACAAACATACTATTAATATCTATTAAATCAATAGACATTAAAAAAATCATTAATTTTTTTTTGAATAATATTACTTAAGCCGCTACACATTTACTTGCTGAAGGACGTTGGTCTCGCCCCAGATTTTCATCGATTCAATGACGGGAAGTAAAGACTTTCCTCGCATTGTTAGAAAATATTCGACCCGTGGGGGAATTTCCGGATAAATAACACGCTCAATTATCCTATCATTTTCAAGTTCGCGAAGCTGAGACGTAAGCATCTGTTTACTTATGCCCTTCAGCATCATCCCCATCTTGCCGAATCGATTAATATCGCTGCTTATCAAATACAGAATTAACACTTTCCACTTGCCGCCGATGACCGCCATTGTTGCTGTCACCGGGCATTTTTCAACATTTCCTATTGTTTTTCTTTCTATAACCATCTGATTTTCAATATTAGTATGATTATTAAAACTATATCACATTTATATGCCTAGTCACAAAATAAAGACAGATTCGTTAGAATTGCAAACTAATTCACGAAACCAAAATCAATTATGAATAACTATGTTATCACCGGATCAATTGGCAACATCAGCAGACCAATTGTTGAAGCACTTGTAAAAGCTGGAAAAAAAGTATCGGTTGTTACGAGTAACAATGACCGTGTAAGCGAAATTGAAAAGCTTGGAGCAAAAGCCCTCGTGGGAAAAATTCAAGACGCGAGCTTCGTTAAAAATGCATTCAAAGGAGCGGATGTTATTTACACGATGATCCCTCCTATTTGGCAGACTGATAATTGGAGAGCTTCTCAAAACGAAGTAGCTAAAAATTATAGAGATGCGATTGAAAGCAACGGCATTAAATATGTAGTGAATCTCAGTAGCATTGGCGCTGACCAACCAAACGGTATCGGTCCAGTAACCGGCCTATATGATTTTGAACAAATGCTGAACAAGATCTCTGGACTTAACGTGAAGCACCTGCGTCCAAGTTATTTCTTTCACAATTTAATGGCGCAAATCGGTATGATCAAACATGCTGGATTCATGGGCGCAAATTATGGTGATGAAAAAATATTCCTTGTTCACCCTTCCGACATTGCCAAAGCAGCAATCGAAGAATTGTTGTCTCTTAACTTCACAGGCAACTCTGTTCGTTACGTCATTGGAGATGAACGCACAGGCAAAGAGATTGCAGACGTACTCGGAAAAGTTATTGGGAAGCCGTTGAACTGGGTGGTGTTTTCCGATGATCAACAAAAGCAAGGCCTTTTACAAGCAGGACTTGGTGAGAGTATTTCAAGTGGCTACGTCGAGATGGGAAAAGCGATGCGCGAAGGCTTTATGCAATCTGATGCCGTGAAAAACAAACCAGCGTTCGGCACCGTTAAGCTTGAGGATTTCTCAAAAGAATTTGCAGGAGCATTTAACGCTTCAAACTAGCAGACTAACAATATGAATACAGGCCACTGCAACGTGGTCTGTTTTTTTTGTTTTGAAGGAACCAGACTGATGAAGTAAACATGTAATTGGGTTCGAAGTGCTCACCAATATGACAGCCTAAATACACTCGTCAACTAGATATAGAATTGATTCGTAATTTTTGTTTGTGGCTTCCGACATTGCCATCTCGCATGTTTTAGTTGACGAATAGTACCCGTCAAAATTTCGCTCTCGAATCTCAGTTCCTTCATGCTTCGTTGCCGAGTCAGTTAATTCCGGGAATACAAATCCGCGATCTCCAGCCATTCCACAGCATCCAGAGTTCTTTGGAATGGTCACTTCATTGGCGAGCGCTTTCGCGATAGAAAAGAATTTATCTTCTGTCTTCATCTTCTGAAGGGAACAAACGGGATGAAGTGCTATAGAACCTCGCTTCGACAGTATCGTTGAATTAGGTAGAATCCTCTCATGTATAAAATCCAGGCTATCCATGATGATTAACTGATCAAATCGAAATTTATTTTCCTGACTCAACACTGGACGCAAATTTTGAAGGGTGTAAGCACACGAACTTACGTCGATTACCACGGGAAGCGCGCCTTCGCTTGTACTTTGAAAAATTTGCTCGACAATCTTGTTTGCTGAATAATGATGTGCATCGGTGTAACCCTTCGATGAAAAAATCTGGCTACAACACGCTCCACTGATGTTATCAAGAATTCTGACTTTCACATTTGCTTTATCGCAAATGCTTAGAAACGCTTCCATAATATTTTTGGGTTGTCCTTCATAGGTGCCCATTGTCCGCGAAATGCACGAAGGGAAATAAACAATTTCGGCGTTCGCAGAAGTCGATATCTTTAGCACAGACAAATTTGGTGGCAAGGTCAACTGAGGTGACCACAAAGGCATTACGGGAACAATATTTCGCATCCCTCGCGTTAGCTTACTCATGGCTGTCTTACCGAATATTTTATTCACGGCCACACCTATCTTCAAACCGAAGCGGACAGTTTGGAGTGTGACTGCAAAATTCCTGACAATACTGAGGGCTATCTTATTGGCTGACGTTGAATGATTCTCCCTTCTTAATCGCTTGATAAGATCACCTGTGTTGATATCGACTGGACAAGCCGTTGCGCACAAACCATCGACTGCACAAGTTTCAATTCCATCGTATCGATATTGTTCGAGCAACAAATTATAATTTGAAACGTCTCCTTTGGTCTTGAGGTCTTGCAATACTCTACGAACAACAATTCTTCTGCGTGGTGTGGTGGTGATATCACGGCTAGGACACTTGTGCTCGCAATATCCACACTCGATACACTTGTCAACTTCTTCTTCAACTGACGGAAGATCTTTTAAATTTTTAATGTGAGCGTTCTTATCGGTGTTGACAATCACACCTGGATTAAGTAAACCTCCCGGATCAACAGCTGTTTTTATTTTTTTTATGATTTCATATGCTTCGCCTCCCCATTCTGTTTCAACAAACGGAGCCATATTTCTTCCGGTGCCATGTTCGGCCTTCAGTGTCCCGTCATATTTGTCAACAACCATTGTGATCACTTCCCGCATGAATCGATCATAGCGATCAACTTCCGATGGCGTTCTAAAAGACTGTGTAATTACAAAATGAATATTTCCATCCTTAGCGTGGCCGAAGATAATAGCATTGTGATAGTGGTATTTCTTGAACAGGGCTTGTAGATCAAGTATTGCATCGCCAAGTTTTTCGACCGGGAATGCAATGTCTTCAAGAATTACCGTAGTTCCACTGGCTCGAACTGCACCCACTGCAGGAAATAATCCTTTCCGCACTTTCCAGAGAAAATCCTGCTCTTTTAAATCTCGCGTGAACACAGGCGCGTTGAAAAGTTCCAATTGACCAGTTGTCATCAAAAATTGACTAACCCGGTCATCCAACGCTTCCACTGAATTCTCCTGAAATTCAATCAATAACGCTGAAGCAGATTCGGGCAACGTTTTTACCACGGCAGGCATACCCGCGAGATTCTCCACAGCTCGCAATGAAGCACGGTCCATGAGTTCAACCATCATCGCTCCTGCGTTGGTCAATGGAACAATGGCTTTGCACGCTGCATAGATGCTTTCAAAATATAAAAGCGCTGTTGATTTGTATGGATAATCCGGCACTGTTTGCATCACCGTTTCCGCGATAAAGGCTAGCGTTCCTTCTGCGCCTATCAGCAAGTGCGCAAGGATATCAAGCGGATGTTCATAATCTACCAGGGCATTCAACGAATAACCAATTGTTGTTTTCGTCTGATATTTTTTTCTGATCTTGTTAAATAATGCCTGATTCGATAACACTTCTTTTCGCAACTGGAGAATTGTGTTTGCCAAATCATGACATTCAATTTGAAATCTTTCGTAATCAGAAGTGTTCTCGGTCGAGAATGTTCTTCCATCAGGCAAAATGAATCGTATAAATTTCGACGTGTGATACGAGTTCATCTTTACACCACAACACATTCCGCTTGCATTGTTCGATAGAATTCCACCCATCATAGCAGCGCTGATGCTGGATGGATCTGGTCCTATTTTTCGCCGAAATTTCCTGAGATGTGCATTCACCATTGCCCCCGTTATTCCGGGCTGTACACGAACGTACTCTCCTTCATTCTCTACTCTAATCTTGTTCCAGAATTGACTTAAATCAACAAGGATTCCATCAGTGATAGCCTGACCGGAAAGGCTCGTGCCCCCTGTTCTGAAAACCAGCGGAATGTTTTTATCCCGCGAAAATCTAAAAAGCAAAACAATCTCACGCTCATCTATCGGTTGGACGACTGCTTTGGGTAATAAGTAGTAGAAGCCGGCATCAGAAGCAAAGGACACTAAGTCAATGAATCGCGTCCTGATCCGACTCTCTGGCAAAATTTTAGCAAGTAGTTCTTTCAATTAATTCATCAAGTAAGCTGTAAAGATAAAACTTAATTGAAAGCCAGGAAGTCAATCAAATTCAAGCTCAAGCAACGCATAGCTCAATGTCTTACCATGGGCATCCAATCCTAATGAAGTTGTTACTCCGCCACCCAGCGCCTGATGGCAGACGAATAACAAGCTGGAAATGTTGGGAAGTTCATAGCGAATGATCTCTCCCTTTATGATTCCTGAGAAATGTGTCTTCAATTTCTCAACCGTTATTTTTTCGCGCAACCTGTCGAAGTCTTTTTCATCATAAGGAATCAGTGAAAGTGTGAGCGTGTTTCCTTTGTCACCAGCGCGACTATGCGCTATCTCGTAAAGTTTCATGATTGTTTATAGGTAACGTAATATTGTATTCTATTGCGATCAATTAACGTGCTGACGATCCCAATCACTTCTGTAACATATTTCCTCGCTCCTCCGCCCCCAGCCGGACCGTTGGTATACAAGGCTTCCACTTCTTCTCCGACAATAGCAGCAGCATTGTGCGTCTTCGCCCTTCCACTGACACGTAGTCTTATTTCATACGGCTTGCCATCACTGATTACATCTCCGTGGACGGAATTGTGCCCAATCAGATCTACTCGTAAATCAGAAAAATCGTTCTTCAGTCTCGACCGTATAATTTCACCTGCTAGCTTTGCTCTTGATATAGCATTGTGACCGCCATAGGTTATTTCACCTTCGCCCAGATAAAATGCCTGATAGCCAACGCTCACTTTAAAAGTTGACGGCCTGGTGGCGCCACTGCCTCCGCTAATTTTCACAACGTTTTCCTTCTTCTGCTCTAGTCTCACCGTTGTGAAATCCGCGATGACATCAGGTGTGAAATATTTCGACGGGTCGACCACTTCATACAGTAACTGCTCTTTGGTGGTTCGCAAATCGACAACTCCGCCTGTGCCGCTGACTTTGCTGATCTCCGCAGAGCCATCCGCGTAAATATCCGCAAAGGGGTGGCCAAGGATTTCCATCCCGGCAACGTCCTTCTTACCTGGATCAGCAAAATAGCCACCTGTAATTTGGCCAGCACATTCCAGTAAGTGCCCAACCACTGTGCCTTTGCCAATTAGATTTGCATCGTCCATTGACCATCCAAAAGATGCGATCATAGGTGCAACAAATAATGAAGGGTCAGCAACTCTTCCAGTTATGATAACATTGGCGCCTTCTTTTATCGCTTCAATAATTCCATCGGCTCCGAGATAAGCGTTTGCAGAAACAACATTTTTGTAATCGGATAATTTGCTTCCGTTCTCAAGGATATCTGATTCGGGTGTAAGCTTGTCCAGCACATCATCTCCGGAAACCGCAGCGACTTTTATACGAAGTCCTTTCTTGTTCGCAATCTCAACAACTTTTTCTACTGCGGCCACAGGGTTGGCGGCTCCCATGTTAGTAATTAAAACAATTTTGTTTTTTACAATTGGATCCAATAACAACTCCATTCTTCGCTCGAGCAAGGGATCATAACCTAAAGCTGAATTCTGCAGTTTTCTTTTTTGTGCCAAAGCAATTGTTCGCTCCGCCAGGCATTCAAGAACTAAAAAATCAAGTTGTCCCTTTTCAGCGAGTATCACGGCTGGCTCTAATCGATCTCCGGAAAAACCTGCACCACAACCGATTCGAATTTTATTTTTCATATACTGATAGAACCTGTTAATAAAGCTACGACAGTCATAACGATCGTTGTTGCGAAAGCCCATTTAAAAATAAATTTCTGAAGATCGCCAAGATCAATTTCGCATAAACCAATCAGCAAGAATGTTGACGCTGTCAATGGACTTAACGGAAATCCAACAGTCATTTGGCCAAGTAGAGCAGCGCGACCAATTTCCAACGGATCAATTCCAAATTGCCCGGCGGCCTGACTAAGAATGGGCACAACTCCAAAATAATAAGCATCCGGAGTAAACAACAAACTTGACGGCATGCTGGTAACAGCAGTTAACACTGGTAATAGATTTCCATGCTGATGCGGAATCAGAGAAACGAGCGAAGCCGCCATTGACTCGATCATTTTGCTTCCGTTTAAAATTCCAGAAAAAATTCCAGCCGCGAAGATCATACTTGACACAAGAAAAATATTCGCGCCATGACCCTTGAATATCTTCTGCTGATCAGGTATCGATGGATAGTTGATCATCATTGCCACAGCACTGAACACAATAAACAACGGAGGTGCCGCGATCCAGCCTTTCATCAAAATGACAATTAGCAGCACTGTCATTAATGCATTAATGAGAACAAGTTTTGGACGTCTTAGAGCTTTCTGCTGGTCAGTCAGTGAAGCATGATGACTGTATTCGAACGGAACAATGCCTAATCGCTTTTGTTCTTTTTTTCCCAGAATGAATGCAACAATGAAAACCCACATTATTCCTCCAATGACCGCCGGGATGTTGGGATTAAAAATTTCGACTGCATTTGAATTCAATGTAGAAATAGCACGGGCAGAAGTACCTGACCACGGAACGAGGTGCATGGGTCCAACACTCAATGCAACAATCCCAGCCAATACAATCGGACTAATTTTAAGCTGTCGGTAAATCGGTAAAAATGCGGAAACCACAATCATAAAAGTAGCAGTGCCATCGCCATCAAGGTGCACTAACATCGTCAGTATAGCTGTTCCAATCACCGCCTTGAGTGGATCTCCTTTTACCTTCGTTATAATAAACGTAATTACCGGATCGAACAACCCTGCATCGAGCATGATTGAAAAGTATAGCACAGCAAAAAATAACAATATGCCTGTTGGCGCCACTTGTTTTATTCCTGCCAACATGAATTCTGATAATTGCGAAAATGTAAATCCACCTAACAATGCAAACGCAATGGGCACAATTACCAAGGCTGTAATCACGGACAGCCTTTTGGTGATGATCAGCAAAAGAAAAGTTGAAATAGTAGCAAATCCAAGAATTGATAACACAGATTTCTTTTATGGCATTGTTCAATAATACAGAAACGTTTCATTATGTCAAAAATACACAATGCAAAACCAGGGCAGCTCGATTTCACCGTCACAAAAGAATTGAACGATTTCAAAATCATCGTTGATCTAGGAAGGAATTGAGAAATTTCGACACGATGCGATTTGAGCGGATATTTTTTACCTTGCACTCGAAAGCATTACATACAACAATGGAAATTTTAGTTATCGAAGATGATCCAGTGATCTGTCAAAATCTTAAAGAGGCACTCACTGGCGAAGGGTATAATGTCGAGACTTCATTCGATGGGCTCATGGGAGAAAAGATGCTCAAGAAGAAAAAATATGGCTGTGTAATCATGGACATCAACGTTCCCCATAAAAACGGATACGAATTGTGCAAAGAGTTTCGGCAATATGACAACACGACTCCTGTTCTCTTGCTCACTGCCTTTGATGAGCTGGAAGACAAAGTGCAGGGCTTTGAAGGTGGCGCTGACGATTACCTGACGAAACCGTTTTATATGAAGGAGCTTCTGCTACGTATCGGTTCGCTGATCAAGCGGACACACGGCTCCGACAAACCAATGAATGAACCTTTGATTTTTGGTGACATTGTCATCAACCAAAAATCAAAATCAGTCAAGCGAAATAATCAGGAGATAAACCTGACGCCACGCGAGTATCAAATTCTCGTGAAGCTTGTTGAAGCAAAAGGTGAACTCATTCCAAAAAAAGAGTTGATAAAAGAAATCTGGGGCAGCGCTTTCGATGCGAATACGAATACCATCGAAGTGTACATTAATTTTCTACGCAACAAAATCGACAAACCATTTTCACAGCAATTAATTAAGACGAAAGTCGGCTACGGGTATTATCTTGAAAAGGTGGCATGAAGCTGCGGGATAAAATAATACTTTACTTTTCCTCGATTACCATTATTTCGATTGGGCTGTTTTTCATCTTTATTTACACGCTTTTCGCGGAATACAGACAACAGGAATATCAGCAGAGACTAAAAGACAAAACTGTTACTACCCTTGTGTTTCTCGCCGAAGTACGGGAAATCGACAACGAAATTGTTAAGAAAATTGACAAGTATCGGATCAATGATATGTACCAGGAAAAAGTTTTACTCTTCGATGCAACGAAGAATCTAATTTACGCTGGTATCGATGATACAAAAATTTATTTCTCCGCCGACATCCTAAAAAAACTATCACCGAAAAATCCCTGGATAGAAACCGTTGAAGACAAGTTCGATGTCGTTGGCGTCTATTTCAGATTCCAGAATAAAGACTATTACGGCATCACCAAAGCATTTGATCATTTCGGATTCTCAAAGCTAGACTACTTGAAGAATGTCCTGATCTTCACGTTCATCATACTCTCCCTTGTTATTATACTCATTTCCGTTTATGTGTCGCGAGAGATCTCATTTCCGCTGAAGCGTATGGCGGTGGAAATAAGTTCGATTCAGACCGACACAAATGCTACTGTGACAGTTCCAAACTCGAAAGACGAAATCAATTTTCTGGCAAGGACATTTAATGAAATGATGATACGGTTGAATTCTGCCTTCGCGTTTCAAAAGCATGCTGTTCATCACATTTCACATGAGCTAAAAACTCCCATTGCCGTCCTCGTATCCAATTTCGAACGAATGGAGAAAGAAACGGACATTTCCAAAATACGAGCATTTATGTTAACCCAGAAAGAGGATACAAAAACCTTGGGAGACATAATCAACGCTCTGCTTGAAATTTCAAAAACTGAATCGGGTAATCCAACAAGTTTTGCACCCGTTCGAATTGACGATCTTGTGTTTGATCTCATCGAAGAGCTTAGGATTTTGCATCCGGATTTTGCTTTTCAAGTCAGTCTTCCCACTGACCTTCAAAATGAATCAAGCTTAACGCCAATGGCCAATAAAAGATTATTGACTTCGGCATTCACGAATCTCATGACAAACTGTATTCGCTATAGCAGCAACAATTCTGCGATCATTAACCTTCGCGCCGACAGTTCGAATATTATCATTGATTTTATCAACGAAGGAAAAACCATTACTCAAGAGGAGCAGCAATATCTTTTCCAACATTTTTTTCGAGGACAAAACAGCCAGGGCAAAAATGGTTTTGGGCTCGGCCTTGTGTTAGCGTATAAAATCGTTCATATGCACAACGGCACAATTGAATACCAAAGTCCGGATGAACATACGAATTTGATGCATGTCCGATTGCCCCTGAAGAAATAGCTCTTTTTGCAAAACGACCGTGCGTGCTTTAAGTAAAACTTTATTGCGATTAAGCATTTTTTAAGCTTAACGATCTCACATTTGCGGTGCATTACTAGCATGTAGTCCGGATGAGAGTTCCCC
>CBQWHS010000033.1:0-14129 GCA_967728665.1 uncultured Chryseosolibacter sp.
TTTTTTATAAAATCGATTTCAATTGGTAAGTAAGCAATGAAAATATCGTTGAACACCGATTGAAAATCCGGGATATTAAGTTTTACAGAGTCTTTTTCGGTGGTTATGACAAGCGCATTGTTAGCGATGGCTGTTTCCACAACTTCAGTAATATCTTTTGCAGAATAATTGTGATGGTCGCCAAACTCAAAATGCCGGAGCAGTTTGTAGTTTTGGTTAATATAATTTATCAACGTTTTAGCGTTAGCGATTCCGGTTACCAGCACCACAGTTTCTATAGTCGGAACAGACGATTTACCGAAATGCACAAGCCCTCCATACCGGATCGTTGTAAAGAAAATTGGTTTGGCAGAATACCTACGAATTTCCTTTTCCATGGAAATCATTTGCTCTTCCTGAATTTCAATCGGGCACTTCGTCACAACAATACAATCAGCACGCGTGGCCCCCGCTTTTGACTCCCGAAGAAAACCTGTGGGTAAAAGATAGTCTCGGTAAAATGGACTGCTATGGTCGGTGAGTAATATTTGAAAATCAATTTTGACTTGCCTGTGTTGGAAAGCGTCATCAAGCAAAATTACCTGCGTGTCGGGATACTCATCCATGATATATGGAATGGCGAGCGCTCTCTCCTCTCCTACAACAACCGGAATATTTTGATTAAACTTTCTGAAAAATTGAAACGGTTCATCACCGATTGTGGACGCATTATCATTCGGCTTGGCTATTCGCACTCCCCTGGTGGATCTTCCATACCCGCGGCTTAATGTGGCGATCTGAATGTTATGATTTTTTAAAAGTCTGATAAGATGTTCAACCATCGGAGACTTACCAGTGCCGCCTACTGCCAGGTTGCCGACGCCAACAGTTGTCACATCGAAAGAAGCCATGGGCTTATAACCGAGATCATACAACCTGTTTCTTAGTCGCGTGATCACATCATAAACGATGGCAAATGGAAATAATAAGAACTTCATCCGGTTCATAAACGGCAAAAATGATTAGATTTTATTAAATGAGGATTGTTTGAGATTAAATTGTCGCCAATATTGTGAATTATGCTCATGGTAAAAGAAGTAGTGGATTATCTGGAGTCGATCGCCCCGAAACCATACCAGGAATCATATGACAACTCTGGATTGATTACCGGATTGCCATCCCAGGAGGTCACCGGAATTCTGGTCACGCTTGATTGTGTCGAAGCAGTCGTCCAGGAGGCGATCGACCAAAATTGTAACCTGATCATTGCACATCATCCCATTGTATTCAGAGGTCTAAAAAAGTTAACAGGCGCCAACTATGTCGAGCGCACCATTATCAAGGCAATCAAGAGCGATATCGCCATTTATGCAATCCATACAAACCTGGACAATGTTCATATGGGCGTTAATCGGAAAATCGCTGAAAAGTTAGGTTTGATTGATGTCAAGATCCTTTCGCCGAAGGCGGATATTCTTACCAAGCTGGTTACATTCATTCCTACCGAAAATGCATCCAGCGTCCTTGAAGCGCTATATAAGGCAGGCGCTGGTGATATCGGTAATTACTCACATTGCAGCTTTTCTACTGAAGGAACTGGAACGTTCAGGCCGAATGAAGCCGCCAAGCCAACTATTGGCCAGGCTGGCAGAGTGGAGTCTGTGAAAGAAGTGCGCGCCGAAGTAGTTTTCCCTTCCTTTAAAGAAAGTCAAATTCTAACAGCCCTACGCAAGGCGCATCCTTATGAGGAAGTTGCCTATTATTTAACACGTTTACTGAATGAAAATCAGGAAGTTGGCTCTGGAATGATTGGGAAATTAGAGAAACCAATGGAACCAATGGAATTCCTAAGGCGTTTAAAAATCAGTATGAATTTGAGTGTTGTCCGGCATACGAGTCCTTTGCAAAATCCAGTTGAAAAGGTTGCGATATGCGGAGGAGCTGGGAGTTTTTTGTTAAGCAAGGCAATTCAAGCTGGCGCTCAGGCCTTTATCACGGCCGACTTTAAATACCATGAGTTTTTTGATGCTGATAACCGTATCATAATCGCCGATATTGGCCATTATGAAAGCGAAGTATTCACCAAAGAGCTTTTAAAAGAGGTTTTGATAAAAAAATTTCCTACTTTTGCGATCAATTTTTCAAGAACCGTCACGAATCCAATAAGTTACTTGTAAATAATGGAAAATCAATCAATTTCACAGAAACTCGAAGCACTAGTAAAACTCCAGTCGATAGACTCCAAAATTGATGAACTAAAGAAACTTCGAGGCGACCTGCCCAACGAGGTTCAAGACCTGGAAGACGAAATTGAAGGATTTAAGGCCCGCCTCACACGCCACGAAACCGAGCAGAAAGATTTAGAAGAGAACATCAAAAAAAATAAGGAAGGGATAAAAGAAGCTGAAAAGCTGATCAAGAAGTATTCCGAACAGCAAAAGAACGTTCGAAACAACCGCGAGTTCGATGCGATAACAAAGGAGATTGAGCTTCAGGAACTTGAAATCCAGATCTGCGAAAAGAAAATCAAAGAAGCTAAGGACTCCATCCAGGCAAAGAAAGACGAGATTGAAAAAACGACTGCGCTGATTGCTGAACGTGATGACCATCTTCAAAATAAGAAGAAGGAGCTTTTGGATATCATGTCCGAAAGTCAGGAAGAAGAAAAGAAGCTGTTGGGTGAACGTGAAAAAGCAACTAAGAAAATCGAAGATAAATTATTAAAGTATTATGAACGCCTTCGGGGCAGCTTAACTAACGGGCTTGCCGTAGTGCGCGTAGTTCGGGGCGCTGCTGAAGGTTGTAACATCGTGATTCCTCCACAGAAGATTGCTGAGATCAGAGAGAAAAAGAAAATTGTTATTGATGAACACTCTGGTCGTATCTTAGCTGATGTTGACATGGATTCATTAGATGAAGGTGACAAGCCAAAAACTGCAAAGACCCCAGTTCCTACAACTGTCCGCAGAAGAAAAGTTGAGTAAAATTGTTTTGAATAAAGTTCGAAAGGCAGGCTTTACGGTTTGCCTTTTTTTATTTATAACCGTCCACTCCTTTAGTCAACAATGGACATTCAGCAGAGAAGGCCTTCAATTATACGAACAGGTATTAGACTTAAAATTCAATCCTAACGAAAGCTTTTCGCAGGAGACTTCGGCAGAGCAATTGTATGCAGCATCGCTCGCGGAAGCGCTGGAATTGCTCATCACCGAAGACAAGCAAAACTTCAATCGTTATGAGGAACGGTTTGAAAAACGTCTTGAATTAAAAGCCGACTCAAGATCGGAAGTGCTGCAATTTCTTCGGGCAGAACTTCATCTGCAATGGGCATTTGTGTATTTAAAATTTGGTCAGGAATTCGATGCAGCGTCTCACCTTCACGAGGCCTATAAAATCGCTCATAAGTGTAAGCGAAAATATCCCAAGTTTCAACCGATACGAAAAACTACCGGATTGCTGGAGATCATGATCGGCTCGGTTCCGGAAAAGTATTCTTGGCTTTTAAGTGTGCTGGGAATGAAAGGGTCGATAGCTCGTGGTGTGGAAGATCTGCAAATGGTGATGACGTCAGAAAGTCCGTTTGTATTTGAAGCAAAATTGCTTCACGCGATTGTTACCGGTTTCGTTTTTCAGCAACCGGACAAAGCATTAAAAGGGATCAATGAATTAATGTTAACCAGGCCGGATAGCCGGGCTGCCATAATGTTAGGGGCAGTGATGGCTATGAAAAATTCTTCCAGCGAAGAGGCGCTTGTGTTGCTTCGACAGCTCGATAAGACAACTGGGCTCGGTTTGGCTTTCACGGATTACCTGAACGGAGAGGTTTTGCTTCATAAAGGAGATTATACAAACGCAATTGCCCAGTACCAGAAATTTCTTCAGAATTGGAAAGGCGACAATTATATCAAGGATAGTTATTTCAAGGTTGGCTTATGCTATCACCTTCAAAATCAGCCTTTGCTTGTTTCGAAGTATTTTCTTCTCGCAAAAGAAAATGGGATTCGCGTAACAGAAGCTGACAAGTCTGCAGCGCGTAGCGTAGAAGATGATGAATTGCCGAATGTTATATTATCGAAAGCGCGATATGCCATGGACGGTGGTTATTATCAGAATGCTGCGGACGTGTTTTCACTGATCAAAGACAAAGACATCCCGACCAAACGCGACCAGGTAGAATATTATTACCGCAAAGCCAGGCTTGAACATAAAACGAATCACCTCTCTCCTGCAAAATTGTTTTACAAACAGACGATCGATATGGCAGGCAATGAACCGTGGTACTTTGCTCCAAATGCAAGTCTGCAGCTGGGTTACATTTACTTGCAGGAACACAACAATTCAGAAGCGCAATCTTATTTTAAAAAGGCACTCACATACAAGCATCACGAGTACAAGAATAGCATTGATACAAAGGCAAGGTCGGCTTTGAATGAAATGGGGAGGGCCGAGGATTAGGCTGACATCGAAGAACGACTCAAAGGCCCTTCAAATGCTTGGTGTCGCAATAACGATCGATTGAAAAAATTGATCCAGAATAATTGAGCAAATACAAGCAAAGATTTTCGTGGTCAAACATATCCATGCAACGCAATGGATAATTCAACAGTAAACACAACAGGATGCGTATAGCCCGGCCGTGCATACACACCAATACAACCTCTGCATCATCCTTCATTATGTGATCGACAGCCGGCTTCATCCGTACAATCACATCTTCTGGACTCTCCCCCCCTTCAATCCGCAAATGTGTATTTCCCTTTTGCCACTCCCGCAACATATGATGGTAATATTCGTCTTCCTCGGGAGTTACACGGTGACCTTCCTTTGTACCCCAGCTGATTTCATTTAAGCCAGCCAGAGACTCATGTGGGATTCCCAAATCGATGAACCGTTGAACAGATTGCTTGCTTCGCTTCAGTGCAGAAGTGTAAACTTTTTGAAATGGAACGTCTTGGTATGTTTTAAAGAAAGCTTCCGCCTGAGCCCGGCCACGGTCGTTTAGATCCGTATCGACTCCACTTCCCTGAACAATGTTCTTTAGGTTGAAATCAGTCTGGCCGTGGCGTATCAGGTAAACTTTTTTCGTGATCAATTTTGCGCTATTTTGGCCCTGCCTTTCAACCGTAAAAAGGCAGCGCAAAAATAACAGTCTAACTATACAGTCAACCATTTTTCCATGGGAATTTTCAGAGAAGACATAACACTGGAGGAATTAAATAAACTGTCGAAAAACACGATGGCTGAGGTGATTGGAATCCAGTTTACGGCCATAGGAGAAGATTTTCTAGAAGCAACAATGCCTGTGGACACAAGAACTCATCAGCCCTTCGGATTGTTACATGGTGGCGCTTCGGTTGCCTTGGCTGAGACCATGGGCAGCGTGGCTGCGACTTGCTGTATCGAGATGGATAAACAGTTTTGTGTTGGTTTGGAGATTAACGCGAACCATATAAAGGGTGTGCGGAACGGGTTTGTGAAAGGAACCACCAAGCCGATACATGTTGGACGCAAGACACAGGTTTGGGAAATTAAGATCACGAATCAAAAAGACGAGCTCGTTTGTATCAGCCGAATAACCATGGCTGTACTTGACAAAAATTGATTTAATAAAGGGAAAGTTTGATGCAGGCTACTACTTCAGTTTCGTTGGATGTTATATCAGAAACTGAAATTTTGAACTTCGTTTTACATCATGCCTTTGAGCATGAACTACCGATCGCTTTCTGGAGACGACCAAATTCTTCTACCCGCTTTTTGGTGGTGGCTGAGAGGTATATTACCCTCAAGAAAGACACGCCTATTGAAGAACTTCAGCAGGGCTTCATTTTTGCACCATTCGACCGCAGCAAAGAAAGTTTCTATCTACCGGGAGATTTTATTTTTCGTTTTGAAAATTCGGAATTAGTAGAAACAACTGACCTGAAAGAATCATCTTCGCGGACCTGGCTGCACAAGAAATTCAAACGACACATTGGAATTCCCAAGTACAAAGCGGAAATTAATACCGCCCCTTCTTCCTCGAGTGAATCATTTATTACTCTTGTAGAAAACGCGATTACGGAAATTAACCGTGACAATTTTGAGAAGGTGGTTGTATCGCGCACCAAGTCGATTAGTCTCCCGGACAAATTTGACATCGTGGAAGCGTTCGAAAAATTATGTGCGCAATATCCCAACGCGTTAATTTCTTTTGTGAGTATTCCGGGAATTGGACATTGGCTTGGAGCCACTCCGGAAACCCTCGTCACGATCGAGGATAAAAAAACGTTTAGAACGGTAGCCCTTGCGGGAACCATGCCGTACCAGGAAGGTATCAATCTGAAACAAATTGCCTGGACTCAAAAAGATATAGAGGAGCAAGCTTTAGTTGAACGATACATTATTAGCTGTTTTAAAAAGATAAGAGTTAGAGAATACGATGAGCACGGACCGAAGACTGTTGTCGCAGGGAATCTTGTTCATTTAAGGTCTGATTTTTCCGTTGACATGCACGCCATTAACTTTCCGCAACTCGGCTCAGTGATGCTGCAACTTCTTCATCCAACCTCGGCTGTTGCTGGTATGCCTTTAGAACCTGCGCTTGCTTTTTTAAAAAGTAACGAAGGTTATGATCGCGAATTCTACGCAGGATATCTCGGTCCCATAAACTTCGATAATGACACTCATATTTTTGTAAACTTGCGTTGCATGAAATTACTGGATGGTCAGGCATTACTATTTGCCGGCGCGGGCGTTACAATTGATTCCGTTCCTGAAAAAGAGTGGGACGAAACAGAATTAAAATTCAAAACACTCTTAAACGTCATTCTCTAGATGCGTTTTCAACCAATCTATGACATTGCCGAAGTGTGCGCCAAAAAAAGCGTTACCCATGCAGTGTTGTCTCCCGGGTCACGGTGCGCGCCACTCACACTGGCATTCACACGTCATCCTAAAATAACTTCGCGAACATTCAGCGATGAACGAAGCGCTGGATTTGTCGCCCTCGGAATTGCGCAGGACGCCAAGAACCCAGTCGTAGTAATATGCACGAGCGGGACCGCAGCTTACAACCTTGCACCTGCAGTTGCCGAGGCGTTGTTCAGCGAAACTCCACTGATTATTTTAACCGCAGATCGTCCTGCAGAATGGATCGGTCAACATGATGGTCAAACTATACATCAACATGAAATTTTCGGAAAGCACGTAAAAAAATCTTTTCAGCTTCCGCAGGATTATGACCATGATGATAGCCGCTGGGCTATCAATAGAATTATCAATGATGCTATAAACCTTTCGAGACTGGAGCCACGAGGCCCAGTTCACGTCAATGCTCCGTTTCGCGAACCGCTTTATCCTGAGAAGAATGAGGAAATCATTTTTTCAAATAATGTTCGCGTCATTGAGCAATTTGAAACGACGTCAACTTTATCGTCGGATCAACAGGAATTTATCACCAAAGCATGGAAACAATTCAACAATGTCCTGGTTGTTGCCGGTCAACATGACCTCGACTCAGCGTTGGTGAACACATTGGATAAAGCTTCTTCAGCGCATAGCCTTGCCGTTGTGAGCGATATCATCTCTAATCTTCATCCACTTCCCAACAATATCCGTCATTCGGATCTATTTCTTGCTCAAGCAACCGATCGAGTAAAAAAATCACTGCAACCTGATCTATTGATCACGTTCGGTCAATCCTTGATTTCTAAAAATCTAAAATTATTTCTTCGCAAATACAGACCTCTACATCATTGGCATATTCAACCTGCGGGCGTGCCTACAGATCCATTCAAAACCACCAGTGCAGTCTTTCATTGCAATCCGGTTGACTTTTTTCAATACGTTGCATCCATCACTGGCAAGCCTGATTTTGAAACGCAAAAACAAAGGAACTTTCAAAAACTGTGGGAAATTGAAAACAGGAGAGTTGAAAGAATCCTTAGTAATTTTTTCACACATGAAAGCATTTCGGAACTGGAGCTCGTAAGAAATATCTTAAGTATCATCCCGAATGGATCCACCGTTCACCTCGCTAACAGCATGAGTGTCCGTTATGCAAATTTTTTTGGAATAGATCTTTCAAAACCAAACACTGCAGTTTTTTCAAATCGCGGCACAAGTGGCATCGATGGATGCACGAGTACAAGTGTCGGCCATGCTTTAAGTTCAAAGAAGCCTGTTTTCTTAATAACAGGCGATGTGGCTTTTTTCTATGACAGAAATGCATTCTGGCACAATTATCCGATTGAGAACTTAAGAGTTATTTTATTGAATAATCACGGAGGATTAATCTTCAACATGATTGATGGTCCTGCATCATTGCCGGAAGCCGGAGAATATTTTATTACGCGCCAACGATTAAACGCAGAATATCTTTGTAAAGAATTTGATTTCGACCACTTGAAACTTGATAATCGGAGAAAATTGAAAAATATTTTGAAAGAGTTCTACGAGTTTGATGGGCGAACAAAAATTCTGGAATTCGAAAGTGATATTAACATGAATCGTAGCATATTTGACTCCTTGAAACAGACTATAAAGCAGAGTTATGAATCTTAAGTATCCGTGGGAACCGATCAAAACCTATAAAGAAATTCTTTTTCACAAATACGAGGGAATTGCGCGCATCAGTATTAATCGTCCGGAAGTGCATAATGCATTTACACCGCTCACGGTGCAGGAGATGATCGATGCGATGTATGTATGTCGCGAGGATGCAGACATTCGTGTTGTAATACTGACAGGTGAAGGTGGCCAGGCGTTTTGCAGTGGAGGCGATCAAAGCGTACGCGGACACGGTGGTTATATTGGGAAGGACACGGTGCCACGCCTTAATGTTCTCGATCTTCAAAAACTAATTCGTTCAATTCCTAAACCTGTGATCGCTGCTGTTGCAGGATGGGCAATTGGTGGAGGACATGTTTTGCACGTAGTCTGCGACCTCACGATTGCCGCCGAGAATGCGAGGTTCGGTCAGACGGGACCGAAGGTTGGAAGTTTCGACGGAGGTTTTGGTTCTTCGTATCTCGCCCGGGTTGTTGGCCAAAAGAAGGCCAGAGAGATCTGGTATTTGTGTGATCAGTACGATGCGAAAGAAGCTATCGACATGGGACTTGTTAATAAGGTAGTTCCACTGGATATGCTTGAAGAGACTTATGTGGACTGGTCCAGGAAAATAATAGCGAAAAGTCCGTTGGCGATACGCATGCTAAAGTCAGCATTCAACGCGGAACTCGATGGCCAGGCTGGCATTCAAGAGTTAGCCGGAAATGCAACACTTCTTTATTATTTGTCGGATGAAGCCAAAGAAGGAAAGAATGCCTTTTTAGAAAAACGCCAACCCGATTGGTCGAAGTTTCCAAAATTTCCATAGTAGTGTAGCATTTGTTAGTGTCATCAACATCAGCAAAATTCTAACGAATAGAATTGGCAATCATTCGCTAGCGTTATTCCACCACAACTAGCAAATTCGCATTTGTGATTCGGATGTGCCTTCATATCTTAGGAGTACGAGATGGAATATCCACATCAACATATTTGGATCAATGGCAGAACGATTTCGATTCTATCGATCACTCTGAAGTCTGCCGTTGCAAAAACCCCGTTCGAAGCGAACACTTTTGCATTCATTGTCGATTGGCTTTCTGAAAAAACAGAATTTCAAACTAATACCAGCGGTTCCACAGGGGAACCTAAGACAATCTCTTTTACCAGAAGTCAGATGATAGCAAGTGCTACTGCAACCAAGAAGGCACTTCATCTCGCTTCAACGATGACTGCCTTGATTTGCATCGACACGAAATACATTGGCGGAAAAATGATGCTGGTGCGAAGTCTTGAGTTTGGAATGAAAATTCTCGTCCTGGATCCGGAAGCCTATCCCATGCAAAAGCTACCGATTGATCATTGTGTAAATTTTGCCGCATTTGTTCCGTATCAAATTTATGCAATGCTGGATTCGAAGCATCCACACTTACTTGACACAATTGATATTGCCATAATCGGTGGAGCACCTTTAGCCGATCGCGCAGTACAACAACTACGGTCGTATCAAAGCGCCTGGTACTTAACGTATGGCATGACAGAAACAATTTCTCATGTCGCTCTTCGAAAATTAAACGGCAACGGTTCCACTCCCTACTTCAAACTCCTGGATGGCATTCGTGCGTATGCGGATGATCGAGATTGTCTCACGCTGACGGCCAACTTCCTTCCCGAACCAATAATTACAAATGATATTGTCTCCTTTCTTACTCCCGATACCTTTCAGTTTACAGGTCGCTTCGATAACATTATCAATTCAGGCGGGGTAAAAGTCTCCGCTGAAAAAGTTGAAGTGCAGCTTCGAAGAAGATTTGACGAGGCAGGCATAACCAATCATTTTTTTATTGCCGGTGTCCCGGACGAAAAATTAGGCAGCAAAGTGGCGCTGATAATTGAAGCGGGCGGCAATTTTCCACAGTCATTGGAAAAAAAGTTCCCCGAAATTTACTCATCCTTATCGCCCTTTGAGAGACCGCGCGATATCTACACTTTATCTTCTTTTTCATACACTGAAAGCGGAAAAATCAATCGAGTGCAGTCTCTGAAAAAACTTTCATCTCCGCACTGAAGCAAAAAAGTAGCAAACGTTTTAACTCAAGTTTGTTTTTGAATAGCCGTTGCAATTATAACGATTGGCATCACAATTTATAGCTGTCACTTGTGTAGTTGGAATTAATAGACGGTAAAAAAATGAAGAAAGTATTAGTGATTGAGGATGATGCTCCGTTGTGTTGGTTGTTGGAAAGGATCTTACGGGGCAAGTATGATGTCATTGTAATGAACAACGGGCTCGAAGCTTGGTCCTGGTTATCTGATGGAAACCACTGTGATCTCATCATATCAGATGTAAAAATGCCTTCGCTTGACGGAATTGAATTGTTGGAAAACTTAAGCAACAGTGGTTTATTCAAAAATATTCCGGTGATTATGTTGTCAGGGTTTGACGACTCCAAAGATCAATGCATGGCGATGGGAGCATTTGCTTATCTGGTCAAGCCATTTGAACCTCAACGTTTTCTTGCTGAGGTGAATCGTGCCGTTGAACACAACAACGAAAATATTCTGATCTCCTAGTTAAAACATTTACTGGCTTAATTTATGGAACTAGTGCTACAAGCCCCTCCTATCAGTTTAGAGCAAACGAAAAAAAAAGCAGCAGTTTATGATCGTTTTGTTCTTCGGATTGAAATTTCGCATCGTGGCAATGATAACATCTATCAACAAGATCAAATATGTTATAATACTGTTTCCGCGAGGGAAGCCATTGAATTACTCAAGGCCGGCGAACTTTCAGTTGACGCTATTCTCATTAGTCCTCATGCTATTAATGATGATGTAGCAGCACTCCGTGAAATTGCAAAAACCACTTCGGTTCCACTCATCGTCTACACGCCCATACTTGATCCGGGCGCTAAAGACACTGCACTATCTGTGAATGCAGATGATTATCACCACGGAACAATAACGTCAGTCTTTTTTAAACGCGTTGACTTTATCAAAAAAGTAAAGTCATATAAGAATCAGCGTGGTACTAAACCATACACCACCCACACACTTGACGCAGTCCCGCAAATAAAACTTTGGTCGCTAAAAAGAGCATTTGACATATTGGTGTCTGCCACGGCCTTGTTGATATTATCCCCAGTGTGTTTATTAATTGCCGCAATCATAAAATTGGAATCGAAGGGTCCCGTGTTTTACATTTCAAAGCGGGCGGGATCAGGCTATAAAATTTTTGACTTCTATAAATTCAGATCCATGCGGAGCGGCTCAGATACGGAGTTGCAGAAACTGGCACACCTGAATCAATATAGTAAAGAGTCTAACAAGGGTGGAGTGTTTTTTAAAATTAAAGATGACCCGCGGATCACACGCTTTGGCCAGTTCATCAGGAACACTAGTCTTGATGAAATACCTCAACTTGTAAATGTACTGATCGGCGACATGTCACTAGTCGGTAATCGTCCACTGCCGCTTTACGAAGCAGAAAAATTGACAAAAGACCAAATTGCATGGCGATTCCTGGCACCTGCAGGCATCACAGGATTATGGCAAATCACCAAGCGTGGAAAAGATAAGATGTCGGAAGACGAACGCATCGCACTGGACATGGAATATGCTATGAAAAATTCCTTTTGGCTTGACATGAAAATTCTGCTGTCAACAATTCCAGCACTTCTGCAAAAAGAAAAGGTTTAGCAGACCAATTGTTCAGTTAAATCATGGAAAAATAAAATGTACGCTATCGAAGTTTTTCTTCTTTGTTATTTTGGCTACGTCTCTTTGTATTCGTTCATTCTTAGCATCGGTGGAATCTTTTATCGAACTGTCATTCCACCCGGCTCTGCTATCAAACGCAAGATGGCCGTGCTGATACCTGCCTATAAAGAAGATGGCGTGATAACTGAAGTTGCCTACGATGCTCTCAAGCAAGAGTATCCACCAAGAAGTTATGACGTAGTCGTGATCGCTGATTCACTTAAACAGTCAACGTTAGACAGACTTCGAGCGCTTCCAATTATTGTTGTGGAAGTGAGATTCGAAAAAAGCACAAAAGTAAAAGCATTAAACCGTGCAATGGAAGCTATCGGCGATAACTACGACTGCGCGGTAATTCTTGATGCGGACAATTTGATGAAGCGGAACTTCCTTTCGAAAATCAACGATCTTTTCGATGCCGGATATATGGCAATTCAGGGAAAGCGAGATCCTAAAAATGAGAATAATTCGATGGCTCTTCTCGATGGATTAAGTGAGACGATAAACAATTTTATTTACCGGCAAGGTACCGTGGGTTTGGGCATGTCTGCGTCTCTCAATGGCTCAGGTATGGCGTTCGACTATGCGACATACAAGAACATTCTTTCAAAAATGGATTCCGTTGGAGGATTTGACCGAGAGCTTGAACTTAAATTGCTGGAGAGAAATATCAAAGTATACTTTGCAAAAGATGCCATTGTATTTGACGAGAAAGTAGCCAGCACAGAAGTATTTGAAAACCAACGCAAGCGTTGGATCTCCAGTCAGTTTTTCTACCTCAAAAAATATTTTCGCAAAGGCATGATTAGCCTTACACATGGAAATTTTAGTTTTTTTAATAGCGCAATACTGCGCAACATTCAATTGCCACGACTACTGAATCTGGGTTTGCTCACGCTTTTCACTACAGTCGCTGTGACGTTTTCGCATTTCCTTAAACTCGGACCGAAGATTTGGATAATATTTTGGAGCATGAGTATACTGTCGCTGTTGTTCGCAGTTCCGAGCAAATTCTATTCTGTAAAGTCGCTTCGATCCGTTTTACTTGTTCCAAAAATTTTTATAAAAATGCTTGTCTTGATGTTTAAATTGAAGGGCGCGAACAAGGCTTTTATTCACACGCCACACGGCCATCGTATCGACCATATTGAGGCGCACACCGCGGATAAGGTATGAGTAAAAAAATTTCTATCATTTCAGTTAACTACAATCAGGCGGAAGTTACTTGCGAGATGCTTTCCTCTCTTCAAAAACTTACCTATCCTGAAATCGAAATAATTGTGATAGACAACGGCTCGCCTACCGATCCAACTCAATTAATCACCACATCGTTTCCAAACGTCAAATATATCCGTAGCGAGCAAAATCTTGGATTCGCCGGAGGAAACAATCTTGGAATCAAAAATTCAACTGGCGATTACATTATGTTTCTCAACAATGATACGGAAGTCGATCCTGGTTTTCTTGAACCATTGGTCCAACTATTTGAATCAAATCCATACGCTGGCCTGGCGTCTTCTAAAATTTTATATCACAACTCAGCTGACCTAATACAATATGCGGGCAGCACCAACATCAATCCATTTACCGGAAGAAATAAGCGCATAGGTTTTATGGAGAAAGATTCCGGACAGTACGAATCGGTTCGCGAAACAGATCTTGGCCATGGAGCCGCGATGATGGTCCCGAGAAAGGTGATTGACAAAATCGGAGCAATGCCTGAATTTTTCTTTCTGTATTACGAAGAAGTTGATTGGTGTGAGAGCATCAAGCGGGCAGGATATAAGATTTATTTTGTACCTCAGTCAAGAGTGTATCACAAGGAATCCATGTCTGTTGGTAAAAACTCCGCGCTTAAAACTTAT
>CBQWHS010000034.1:0-14100 GCA_967728665.1 uncultured Chryseosolibacter sp.
TTCAAAACGGCACGTTAAAAGAACAGCGGAGTGTGATCGGCACTGTCTCTACTATTGTCGCGCAAGTGCAGGCGGAAAAAATTGAAGCACCTGCGATTATAGTGGTCGGAGATGTGGTACACTTTGCAGCGATTGGCAACAGATTGCCTGTTCAGCACACACAAAACCGTACAGCGTTTCAATGATGACCACCCAAACACCAACCGAAGAAGAGCGAAATAATTTGTTTCCCGTTTTTCTGAAGTTGGAAGAACTTGATACGTTGATTGTGGGAGGAGGAAATGTTGGGCTTGAAAAGTTGACTGCGCTGTTAAAAAGCAGTCCGCGTGCGAGTGTTACCATCGTTTCTCTTGTGTTTCATCCCGAAATTAAATCGCTTGCAGGTCAATGTAAAAAGATAAAACTGATCGAACGCGAATTCCGTGCTCGCGATCTTCACAACAAGGACGTGGCAATTCTGGCCACAGATGACAAAGCACTTCATGAACGAATTCGTCTGCTCGCAAAAAAGAGGCGACTGCTCGTTAACGTTGCGGATACTCCTGAATTATGCGATTTCTATTTGGGTTCAGTCGTAACGAAAGGAAACATTAAGATCGGCATTTCAACCAATGGGAAGTCACCCACAATCGCCAAGCGAATGCGCGAATTTTTTGAAGAAGCTATTCCAGAGAACACGAACCAACTCCTTGAAAATATGCAGCAGATCCGTGACCGGATTAAAGGAGACTTTAAAAACAAAGTGGATATGCTGAATGAGATTACTGCCAGTTGGCTAAAAAAGCCCTGATCCGCTCGACACTTTCTTACGGGTATTTTTACAATCGAATCAGTACATTAGGTTTCCAATTAATCAAAAACCTATATGTCATATTCCCGAAGAAAATTTATTCGTGATTCTTCAAGAGCTATTGCCGGAGCGACTGTAATGTCCGGACTCTCACTCGAAGCAATTGCAAAATCAAAACGTCTTATTCCTCAAAGCGATAAAATTAATGTCGGTGTTATCGGCGTTAACGGAATGGGCTGGTCAGACACAAAGTCTATCATGAAGATACCTGACGTCAACCTGATGGCGATCTGTGATGTCGATCAAAATGTAATGGATAAACGCGTAGCAGAGTTAAAGCAATCTAACGTCAGTGTCACCACATATGGTGATTATCGAAAACTGCTCGAGAATAAAGATATCGATGTTGTAATCATCGGAACTCCCGACCATTGGCATTGTCTTCAAATGGTTGAGGCGTGTGCCGCTGGAAAAGACGTGTATGTTGAAAAGCCCGTAGGGAATTCAATCGCAGAATGCAATGCCATGGTTGCCGCGCAGAAAAAATATGGTCGTGCAGTTCAGGCCGGTCAATGGCAACGGAGTATGCCACACTTTGTTGATGCGCTGAATTACCTGAAGAGTGGCAATCTTGGCAAAATCAGGACTGTTAAGGCGTGGGCTTACCAAGGATGGATGAAAGATATTCCGGCAAAACCTGATTCACCAGTGCCTCCAGGTGTCAACTATGATATGTGGCTTGGACCAGCTCCGAAAAGGCCGTTCAATGAAAATCGTTTTCATTTTAATTTCCGTTGGTTCTGGGATTATGCCGGAGGATTGATGACGGATTGGGGTGTTCATCTCATTGACTATGCCTTGTTGGGAATGGATTCGCCTTTGCCGAAATCAGTATACGCGTCAGGTGGAAAATATGCATATCCTGATGGTGGAAATGAAACGCCAGATACATTGGCGACGGTCTATGATTTTGGAAACTACACAATGCTGTGGGAGCAGGCGCAAAGCATCAGCAATGGAAATTACGGTCGCGACCATGGCATTTCGTATATCGGAAATAATGGAACATTGGTACTCGATCGAAAAGGTTGGGAAGTAATCGCGGATGAAAAACGAATGGAGTCGATACCCTTTCAACCGAACAAAGGTTCAGGACTTGATGCGCACACTCAAAATTTCATAGACGTTGTGAAGTCGAGAAAATTTGAAAACCTCACATGCCCGATCGCTGCTGGCGCTCATGTGGCTACTGTTTGCCAAATGGGAAATATTTCTTATCGCACAGGTCAGATTGTTCATTGGGATGGAGCGAAAGGAAAATTCAAAGAGGAGGATGCAAATAAATTTCTGGCTGCGAAGTATAATAATAATTACTCGTTGCCAAGACCCTCTTGATTTGTAGTCACTAAAGGCACGAAGGCATCACAAAATTTGTGTGCGTTTATATTTAGCTTGTGAAGCATTGGCCTTCTGCTTTTCTCTTTTTGCATTTCTGACTCTCCACACAAAAAAATCGCAAGCCCAAGCGACTTGCGATTTTTTGCTTTATCTCAATGTCTCTTTCTATCCTTTCAACTTTTTTAACTCTGCCTCATAAAGACCAACGTTTGGTTTCTGGTTGTCCGGGATGTTCTTGATGGCTATTTCCCAATTTTTGATGGCATTTTTTGCATCTCCGACGGCGGTGAAACCTCGTGCCAGTCCAACAAATGTTGTGAACTTTTCTTCCGGATGACGTTCGCGGTTTAGTTTAAAAATTTGAAGCGCTTTTTCTTTTTTTCCATCGGCCAATAAAGTTCTTCCGTATTGATGAATTGCCTGCACAGAAACGCCTGGTAAATTGATTGCTTTGTCCATCACAATTTCAGCTTCAGCATTCTTGTTCATTGCCGTCAACACCATTGCCTTCACGCGCAAGCCATTAAAATCTTCGTTGCCAATCGGAGGGTTTAATGCAGCATCTGCCCAGACGAGTGCCTCATCAAGATTGATTTTGTTTTTCGCGCAGAACGCTGCAGCCTCTGAGAAATTTCGAGAATCAAAACCCGGACTGCTCCTCAGTTGATTTCTCATCGACGCAACATAGATTTCATTTACGTTAGGCACATCAATTTTCATTGGAACACGTTTGTTTTCCCATTGTAAATAAGCTGTTGTTGTGTTCATATCCCGATTGTCAAATCCATACGTTAAATATTCAGCGTATGGAGCATCTTCAGCAATGGTTTCTGCGCGAGCCGCGTCTTCCTTATCACTGTAAAAATAACTGCCCCAGCTTGTTGAGTTGTTCGAAAAAATCCAACTCCATGGTCCTTCTTTCTGAATGACGAGGAATAATCCATACGTGCCAGCCTTGATGTCCTTCCCATTTACTTTGACATCGTGCGAGAATGAAATCGTTGTATTTTCATTTGCGCCCGCACGCCATGGTGCTGCTTTCGATGTTCCAAATCCCTGATCGATAAATCCATAGTGAACAAGTTCGCCCCAGACATGCCCTTTGCGATCAGTGCCATTTGGTGCGTGAACATTCGGGCTATTGTAAGTAATGGAAACTGAAACCGGCCCGATCCATTGGGTCACCGTAGACTTTTGGTTGTCGCCATCCGGCGGCAACAATAATCCTTGCGCAAAACCAGCAAAGACGGTTGCTGTAAGAAGAACAATTGCTAGAATTTTTTTCATAATACATGGTTGGTTTATGCGCGATTTAACGCAATTCAATGTGAACATGCCTTAACCCTGGAAGTGGTATTTTTCAATTATTACAACGCTGGTTATTCGCGTTGATCGTTGGTGTGATTCGGATAAAAGACTGCATGCAAAACCAGATGGGCATTACTAGCTTTTAAGATAATCTTACACCGTTGTACACTTCCCGGAACGATTTTTTAGTGGCGGCATTCAAGATGATCAAGCCGGTTTTTTTGTTTTCAGAGAAGGAAATAATCTTTGAAAATTAGAAAAAAATAAAAAAAATTGCAGACGTTCAGATGCTTCGAACTCTTGATGGCATGATTTTAGAAATGGCAAAAAATCCGCGAAAACTGCCTTTGGATGCCATCCCTCCATTAATTTCTCTGCAGAATGTTTAATAATGGATATACTTCAGCCTGTCTGCCAGAATATCTCATTAAACATATTGCTATATTCACAATCCTGCGGTGCGAATTGCAATAATTACAGCGATGGAAAAGACTTCATACAAGAAGGGTTTGAAGGAGATGCGACAGGATGTTTTAAAGGTCATCGTACATACCAACACTTTTGTCTTAGATGGTGTTTGGAATGCTGTTGATGAATCCTCGAATGCAATAGCCGATATTTTTGGCCTCCCATTATCATACGATTACCTCATTAGTATTCATGACACAAACCACCTGATCCATCCGGATGATCTGCAAACACTTGCAGGTATGATCGCGATGAACGAGTGGGCGCATCATCGTTTTAGCGTTCGACTCATTGCACCAACAGGTGTGGTGAAGACACTTGTTGTGAATGGAAGATTTGCGCATGCATCTGATTTATTTTATCCGTCTGATCAAGTACAACGACCAAGTCTGGACAACGACCTTCTCGAAAATAAATATTTACTAAAAACCGTAGCCGAGTCTGAAATAGTCGCGTTGAGCATTTTGAAACCGGTTAAAGATAACGTTGGAAATATTCGCGACTTTGAATGGATCATGGCCAACAATCTTCAGAAAGTGCTGGCCAGGGAAAAAGAACTTGTCGGCAAAAAATATTCAGAAGTTTTTCCTGCGTCGTTGTCAAATGGAAATTTCCAGGTGATAAAAAGAGTTGTAGAATCCAGGGAGCGAGCTGTTGACGAATTTTACTATGAGGACCATAACATACGAGGCTGGTTTCGGGCATCGTATGTAAGTCTTGGTAACCTTGTGATCGTTACAGCTGAAGATATTACGTTCGCCAAGCGGGCTCAACGGGAACTGAAAGAAAGCAAAGACACGTTGGAAGCTGCGTTCAATGTATCGACTACGGCATTGATAATTGTTGAAGCTAAACGCGACAGAAACAATGTGCTGGAGGATTTTACTTGCGAGTGGCTTAACAATGCAGGGATGGAAATGATTGGCTATGATCCAACAGGCCTGTCTGTTTCCAGCGCATTTCCTGTGCTTGCAAAACAGGACGTATTTTGTTTGCTCGTTAACGCCTGTAATCAAAATCTTAAGATCGATTTTGAATCATCGTCAATTGAAAACGAAAGTCCTGCTTGGTACTGTTGGAAAGCTGTGAAACTCAACGATGGACTTTTGCTTTCAGCGGAAAACATTACCGAGCGAAAACAAGCTGAAAGTGAACGTGCTACGCTCATTGAAAATTCACCCGATATCATAACCCGATGGAATAAAGATCTGAAACTTGTATTCGCAAATACTGCTTTTGAGCATCGAACGGGAATGTCAAGATGTGATGCGTTTGGTAAAACGAACGTGGAAATGGGACAGCCGCATCATATTGCAATTCCATTAATTGAAAAACTAAAGGCAGTATTCGTTACGGGAAGGTCGGTCACGCATTACGATTCTTATGTCAGTGCATCTGGTGAAGCTTATTTTTTTCATCGACTCGTTCCTGAAAAAGATTCTCAAGGTCAGGTTCAAACGGTTCTTTCGATCGCGCGAGACATCACCGAGCTCAAAAATTTTGAGCACGAGTTGGTAAAAAATCTGGAGATCGCGAAACAAACCGAATCTGTCGCGCGCATTGGAAGTTGGGAGTTTATACCAGAGACCAACCAATTCAACTGGTCAGAAGGGATGTACCGGATTTTTGGAATGGAAATTGGCCACCCTGTAACACCCGAGACCTATTTGGAATTTGCAACAGAAGACGATCGTCCAATTGTCGAGCAACTTGTAAATGATTTGCGAAACCCTACGGCGTTTGAAAGGATAATAAGAATAAAGTCGAAGGATGTTGAGAAGACGTTGAAGGTGAGCGCCACCGTGTTGTTCAGTGAACAGCAGGTGCCTGTTAAAATTGTGGGCGTCGACTGTGACATTTCAGCGTTAACGGAATCAAATCGACTAAAAGAACTGAACAGTAAACTCAAGGAACTTGATAAGACAAAGACCAAATTTTTCGACAACGTCAGTCATGAATTTCGGACACCGCTCACGCTTTTGCTTGGGCCATTGGAAGAGGTTCTCAACAATGGGACAAAATATTCAGCAACCGATCATGCGAAATTGGAAATGGCTCATCGAAATGCGCTTCGTCTTCAAAAACTGGTGAACTCCTTGCTGGATTTTTCAAAGATACAATCCGGCAAACTCGATGCAATTTATCAACCAACTGATCTGGTGAAGATGACGGTAAGTATCGCAAGCAATTTTACTTCTGCAATTGAAAAAGCCGGTCTCAAATTAATTGTAAAGACAGATGAAATTAAAGAGCCGGTCTATGTTAATCCCGAGATGTGGGAAAAAATTGTTCTCAATCTTTTGTCCAATGCACTCAAGTATACACACCGCGGAAAAATCTATTTGATTATTAAATCGAAGAAAAAACACATTCAGCTTCATATCAAGGACACTGGTATTGGAATTTCGCAAGGCGATTTGTCAAGGATCTTCGACAGATTTGTGAGAATAGAAGGAGCGAATGCGAGAATACACGAGGGCACTGGTATCGGGCTTGCATTGGTGAAAGAGTTGGTGAATATACACCACGGGTCTATTCAAGTGAAAAGCAAACTGAATGAAGGTGCAGAGTTTATTGTATCGATTCCAAAAGGCAAGCGCCATTTACCCGTAAGACAAGTGTATGAAAACACGGCCTCACAAAATGAGACGTTGCATGCTAATGCGTTTTCAATGGAGGCCTTTTCGTGGATCCACGATAAAAAAAGAAAAGCAATCGTTAGCTCCACAAACAAGAGTACAAAACCATTGGTGCTGATCGTCGATGACAATGCTGACATGCGTGCTTACCTCACACACATTCTAAGTCAGCACTATTCCGTAGTTTCCGCGGAGAATGGAAGTGTTGCAATTGAGAAACTAACGAGAGGAGTATTGCCAGAACTCATCATTGCGGATGTCATGATGCCCGTGATGGATGGTCATGCGCTGGTAAAGTACTTGAAGAATCATCAGGATTTTGCGCGCATCCCGGTCATCGTTTTGTCTGCCAGGAATGCTGAGTCAGATAAGATTGAGGGGATGCAATTTGGTGCTGATGATTACCTGGTGAAGCCGTTCTCAGCAAAAGAATTGAAAGCAGTGGTTCACGCGAGAATTAATATTGCAAGACAGCTGACCACCAGTCATAAGGAGCTCACCTTAAAAAACGTGGAACTTGAAACACGTGTTCGGAAGCATAGTTCTGATTTAGAAGAGAGCCGTGACATTATTGTTAAACAAAAAGGGTTGCTGCAAAATATTCTAGATGCCATTCCTCAAATGGTTTGGGTTTCAGACGCGCAAGGCAGAGTCAAATTTTTGAATGACCGATGGTATGAATACACAGGGTTAACCGAAGCACAATGTTTCGAGCGCAACGCTTATGAATGCGATATTTTCCACCCAAGCCAACACCATGAAATTGAATCGCGCTGGCGCAATGCAACGGAGAAACAGCAACGTACGGTTGGAGAGGTCCTGGTACGGGATGCGAAAGGAAATTATCGTTGGCATCTGGACATCAGCGAACCGATAATTAATGAAGCTGGAGAAATTGAAATGTGGGTCGGCACGTTCACGGATATGCACGATCAGTTTCATAGTGAGCAACAGGTGAAACACACCAAAGATCTTCTCGCTGCCGTGTTTGATTCTACAGCTTACTCTATCGAACTTTTTCAGCCGGTGTTCAATGTGAGCGGAAAGATCATTGACTTTGAGTGGACTTTTATCAATAAGCCGAAAGGTCTACGGGAAACTAAAAATGAATTGATCGGAAAACGTCTAAGACTCAAGCAGCCGCTGATAAACCGCGAGGAGACTTTTCACAAATATATAGACGTGATGGAAACTGGTGTCACCGCGGAGTTTGAGCAGGTCAAGGAAATTGATGGTGCTAAAACCTGGTATATGGTGTCTTGCATAAAATTGACTGATCAGTTACTGGTTACAAAGCTGGACATCACGGAAAAAGTTGTGACGCGTCACCAAATGATGGCGATTGCTGACATGCTCCAACAAAAGAATACTGAGCTTAGAGCGATGAACGAAGAGCTTTCAAACTTTGCTTTCATCGCCAGCCATGATATGCGGGAGCCTCTCAGAAAAATCCACCTCTTCACCAATGCATTTCAAGAAGGCGAACTTGACGTTTCTCCAAGAGGAAAACTATACCTGCAGAAAATACTCGCCTCCGCTTCTCGCATGAACGCTTTGATCGAAGACATTTTTGCGTTCTCGCGCATCAGTGCCACTGGTTCAAAGAATTTCCAAAACGTTGATCTAAATGACATTGTCACTGGCGTGATCTCCGATTTGAATGATCGAATTTCTGAACGAAATGCAAACGTTTCTATAACGCCTTTGCCTGTAATTAAGGGAAATGCGTTGCAGCTATCACAACTGTTTCAGAACCTTTTGACAAACGCTCTTACATTTCAATCTGATGATAAGACTCCACAAGTAAACATAAGCGCTGTCGTTATGAAGGGTTCCGACATTATTCACCCAAATGTAAATTCTCATTCACGCTATCTCGCCGTGTCAGTAACTGATAATGGGCTTGGATTTGAGATGGCGTTTTCGGAAAAAATTTTCCTGATGTTCCAGCGCCTGCACAGTTCAAATCAGTTCCCGGGCACGGGTATGGGATTGGCCATTTGCAAGCGCATTATGCACAATCATAAAGGATTTATTTCGGCTATTGGAGAACCCGGAGAAGGTGCAACCTTCACGTGCTATTTTCCTTTATCCGCAGAAGATAAGATTACCGGATAGATTAGACTTTTTTAACGCGATTTGAAGTGTGAAGGAAGCAACCATTTCACGAAGTTGATGAACACCTACTCGCAGACGCCGAAACTGTGCTTGAGAAACTTCAGCCCGATGAACGCGAAGTAACGTTTTCTCACTGCTAATAATGTTTACCATGCGCCGGCACGAGTATTCGCAGACTTGCTGGCAATAATTTGACTTGAAAAAAATCACTTCGGCCACTTGGCTCGCCGTCCACGTGGTAAGCCATCGGCTTATCCAATGAAATAGAAAATTCATGTGCAGTTATGAATTCACAAAAGGAAGATCCTTCAATCTTTCCGCGGAAAAAATCATAAACAAAATCAATCCGGTAAGGCGGCACTTTTTTCAAAACGCAAATGTGAAGTAACTGATCGAACACTGATGCTGCCGGTGCAATGCGGGCATTGTTTCCATATTGGGATGAATTTGCAATGGCAATTACAAACGCTTTCCGTTCTTTTTTTACTTCGCCGATCTTTATGGTCGCCTCGAATTCCTTGAATGAAATCAATTCCTTGATAGTGTGTTTGACATATCCCTGCAATCCGCGCTTCTTTTCCGAACCGAATATATTAGCGATATGGCCATCAAATCCAATCCCTGATACATTCAACGAAAGTTTCTCATTTAGTAAAAACGTGTCCATTGCTAATTCACTACTGCTGAAAATATTCTCAACAGCGTGCCTGATATTCAGCGGAATTTTCAGATGTCGTGCTAAACCGTTGCCGGAACCTTTTGGAAGAATGCCCATCGACACAGGGCTATGTAACATACCTTGTGCCACTTCGTTGACGGTGCCGTCACCACCGACAGCAATAATTTTGGAGTAAAGTTGAGAGGCAACACCTTCTCTGGCAAGTTCGGTGGCGTGTCCGCGAGCTTGTGTGTGCTCAAGCTGAAATTCTGCTTTCCTTTTTTTGCATTCATCAATGATCACACCCTCAAGATCTTCATGGTAGCCCCGGCCAGCAAAGCGATTGATAATAAATAATACCTTCTTACCTTCGTTGTTCACGGTTCAAGGTTATTAATTTTTGAATGAAATGGAATTATTCAAGCCCAGAAAAATCATGTTTAAGGCATTCAATAAAGAAACAAAGTTGTTGATGAGATTGAATAGCATTGATTGCAAGCGAGGCGAGTTGATAAAAAAGGATCACATCATCCTTCAATTTACAGGTTTGTACGATAAGCTTGAAGAAGAGATCTATGAGATGGACATTCTTATGATAGGCTCTGAAAAATTTATCGTGACGTGGGACGAGAACAGAAATGGATGGAATATTGGACGGTTGTCAAACCCTTCTGCTTCGCAGCCCTTTTTGAAGGATGAAGCCACGAAAGGAAGTCGCCTTTGGAGCTATTTCGAAGCCGAAAATAAAAAGTAATTTATTTTTTGACTTTGGCCTGAATATAATTGACGGCCTGTCCAAAAGTTTGAAGCTTTTCAGCATCATCATCCGGAATCCGGATATCAAACGTTTGCTCGAATTCCATGACAATTTCTGCATAGTCAAGCGAGTCAATGCCGAGGTCTTTTACAAAGTTTGCATCCGAAGTAATTTCAGATTCAGCAATGCCAAGTTTATCGACTAGTATTTCAGTTACTTTCTTTGGGATCTCTTGCATAGCGGGGAAGTAAAGGCGTAAAGGTATTAAATGCAACGAAGCTGAACAAACTTACTTCAGCGCTCGCGTGTGACCATTCTTAACCATCAAATCTTGCAAAATGATTGCCTGAACAAGAATAGTTTCTATTTCTTCCAGTTTGACGGATCGACTCGCCACGCCTTTAGAGAAGTGACCTCCTCTTCCGAAATGTATTTCTTTTGCAACGCATGTGATAGCAAGTGTGAATAATCGCTAAGGCTTATTAAGGAAACATCTGCCTCGTAAAAATTTCGTGTTGCGATCTCGAATCCATAATTGAAGATGGAAACCATGCCTAATACCTGGAAACCTGCATCGCGCAAAGCAGTCACGCTTTTCAACGAACTTCCACCAGTCGATACGAGATCTTCCACCACCACAACTTTTTGTCCTTTGGTAATTTTGCCCTCAATCAGATTTTCCATTCCATGATCTTTGGGCTTTGGCCGAACATAAATGAAGGGCAAATTCATAGCATCGGCTACCAATGCGCCCTGTGGAATTCCCGCTGTGGCCACACCTGCAATGCACTCGACGCTAAAGAAATTTTCACGAATTGCATTTACCAATCCCTGTTTGATTGCAGTTCTGACTTCAGGAAATGAAAGTGACATCCGGTTATCACAATAAATCGGCGATTTCCAGCCGGAGCTCCATGTAAAAGGTTTGTTAACGCTCAACTTGATGGCTTCACTTTGCAGAAGCATTTCTGCGACCAATGACGCTGTTTCAGACTGGACTTTTATAATTGGCATAAAATCAAAAATAGAGCGAAAAAGCGGGTCGAAAAAATCAAACGGCCGTTGTTCGCTGAAATCGATGAATGGGTAATAAAAATCATTCGTTCAGGGAAATATTTTGATAAAGTGCTTGCCAGCCTGAAAATTATTTATTCTTTTGCAACCGTGCATCCCGACTGAAGTGAATGATCATTTTTGTTAACGACATTCAAGTAACCATTCTTAAGCCCAGTGAACAACCAGATCCAGGGCGTTATAATCATAATATTGATGCTGCCACGGAGGCCATCACGCAAGCCAAACTGATTAATCATGTTTTGGTTACCAATGTTCAGGAACATCACTTCGATACACTTCTTGGATTTCTTAATTCAAAAGTTCCAACAAGTCTGCTCACACTCATCGTGCTTGTCAAAGATTATGACGTTATCAAACGATATTTGAAAAGCAGGTTTAAGGTGGTGAAGGCCGCTGGAGGTCTTGTTCGAAAAAAGGACAAATTCCTGATGATCTATCGCCTTAAAAAATGGGATTTACCAAAAGGCAAAAAAGAGAAGAACGAGAAGTCGAAACAGACTGCTATTCGTGAAGTAGGCGAGGAGTGTAACATTAGCGTAAAGCTCGGTCGAAAAATCTGCACAACGTGGCATACGTACACGATGAACAAAAATGCCATGCTGAAAAAAACGCGATGGTATTTGATGGATAGCATCGATGATTCCAAAATGAAACCCGACCCCGCTGAAGATATTGAGGAAACACGTTGGATGAGTCCGAAAGAAGTTTACCACGCGTTGGAGCACTCATACAAATCTATCGCTTACGTGTTTGAGAAGTACTACGAGAAATTGGAAATCAATTCTCCACGCTGATCCCTAAAGTCTATAAGGAAGGAATTCACTAACCTCACCTCCGTAGCGGTGAACTTCACGAATTATCGAGGAACTGATCCACGCGAACTGTGGTGAGGTGATCAGGAAAACTGATTCAAGTTCCGAGTAAAGTTTTCGGTTAATCTGAGAAATACTGTTTTCGTATTCGTAATCAGTTGTATTTCGGATACCACGCAACAGAAATTTTGCGTTGTGTTTTTTGGCGAATGACGCTGTCAGTTCAGAATATGTTGCCACGGCGATCTCAGGCCGATCATTAAAAGTCTTTTTTATCTTTTCCACCATCGTCTCGATCGGAAAATATCGATTACTCTTCTGGCTGTTATATCCTATTGCAATAATTATTTTGTCGAATATCTGAAGACCTCGCAAGACGATGTCCTCATGGCCTTTTGTGAAAGGATCGAACGATCCTGGAAACAAAGCAATTTTCTTTTCAGCCATAGGGATAATGGTGAGGTGTTATGGATGTAAAAATAAGAAAATACTATTTACGCAGAAGATGAATGCAATACAGATCGAAGAAATGATGATCCTGCACTTCATCAAACATGTATCCGAACGATAGCCACTTTGGGCGGTGACCGAAAATTACGTTGTTGATGTATTTATAAAACTCATGATAATGTGGCGAATTCTTGCCGATATATCCCCAAAGAAAAACCTGACTTGTCGCCTGGTCCAGGTGAAGGGCCTTCATCACAAGCATGATGTATTTTATATAATCGGAAAATTGTTTGATGATAAACTGATTGTAGTACACAAGCTTTCCATCCTTGCAACAGAGAATATGAAGTTTGAAACGGTCCACGTAGATATACAGCGGCATATCCTTTTTACTCAATGCAAACTCTGTAATGCCTTCGATCAATGCAGCAGATTGATGAATGAAAACAGGGGTGTTGTTAATGTAAATACTCTCAAACCATTGCTTCAGGTTTCGGTTGATCGCAAAAATTGTGATCGCCTTAATTTTTGGATTCGGAATGGAGATAACAACTTCGTCATCTTCAATAAAGGCATTGAACTGAAGGTATTCCTCTTCCGCTCCCTCCACAAACAAAGCTTCGGGGACTTGCACAAACTTGTTGCTCTTAATGGAAATTTTTATCTCCTTCCAGAATGCAGCTTTCAGGAATGCATGACTATCAAATAAGTGTTCGAGAACTTGCAGGAGATCTTCTGATGAACTGAGCGCCGGAAATACAAAGTCTTCGAGGAGCAGACATTTATTTTCCTGGCCATCAACAACCCCGACTTGCAAATCGCGAGGGCCAACGTTGATCATTAAAGAATATTGGTGGATCAATTCCTCATCAAAACGCTCGTCTTTGATTTTTTTTATCAGTTTGTAATTGAGCGTTGTGGTCTGCAAGTCCGTTGATTATTAGCGTTTTTGTTCGACCTACAATAATAAATATTTTAAAGTGTATAATGAAGAGTCTGGCCGCGTTATATCGGGAAAAAACCAGTTAAATCGCGAAGTTCCGCTGGCGACTGCGCTCGTTTTATTATTCCATGAACGCTGTCTGTCGGAAGGCTTAACAGTTCCGCGAAGGATAAGAACTTTACATCCCGTATGATTTGAAGTTCAGGGTCTGCCCCGGTTTTCAAGTTGCCTCCTTTCAATTTCACATGAAAAAACAGCTCGACAGAATGAAGCGGATGCTGAATATATTCACAGGCAAATGCGAACTTTAGCGGCGCAACCATAAGGCCGGTTTCTTCTTCAAATTCTTTTGTCAGCGAATCGTGTATGCTTTTGCCAAACTCAACACCGCCTCCTGGTGGCGCCCAAAAGTCTAAATTTGTCAATCCACTGTGGTTGACCATCAAAAGTTTTTCGTTCTGCCAACACAGGCCGCAAGCGCGTACCCGTACCCGGTTTCCATAGATTTTTGCGACTTCCTGATCCATTTGGTTACTTTTCTTGTTTTCAGCTTATCGATTACCAGAGTATTTTGAACGACTCCAAGATTGAGGTAATGAAATTCTGGTTAAATTTGGAAAAACTAAGAAGTATGAGAAAGTATTTGTTTATCGTGATGCTTTTGGCTTTTGCCGGAGCGGCT